>JAZQRG010000313.1:0-3970 GCA_045629445.1 Mycetocola sp.
CGGCACGATCGAGGAGAAGGTCATGAAGCTCAAGGAGCAGAAGGCCAAGCTGTTCAACTCGGTGATGGACGACGACGCTGTCTTCAGTTCTGCGCTCACGGCCGACGACATCCGTGGCCTGCTCGAGGAGCCCGAAGCGCCGCCGACCGCACTCGAACGCGCCGCTGAGGAGTTCGCGGTTGTCGAGGCTGAACGTCGATCGCGCTGGGTCGCCGCGGAGTGAGGCACCGAACGGATGCCGGGTGGCACCCGTTCAAGGTATATACGTCCGTTGGCTGACGGCCTAAGATGTCAGGATGTTTGACGAGGACCGATCGGACATCCCTCCACAGGCGGTGCGTGACCGCCAGACTGACGCGGCCTACCCGCGGATTACGGAACCCGGCATGCACGACGCCGCGGATGCTGCCAGTCGTCCCGAAGATGACTGGACCTTCGGCATCGTGTCCTCGGGGGCGCAGCGCCGCGGCAACACCCCGGAGACGCGGCTGCTCGCGATCTTCGATGTGTTCGACGAGTGGTTCCGCCGCGATGACCACGAAGCGCGCACTTTCATCAGCGTGCTTCTGGACATGGAGCCGGAGCATCCGTCTGGCCACACCAGCGTTGTGCATCTCGACCGTATTCGGCTGTTCGCCGAGAATCTTGCGCGCCAGGCCGGACTCGTTGATGTCGAAGAGTTCACTCTGTCGTGGCACATCCTCATGACCGGCGCGGTTCTCAACGCCGCCGATGGTGATGCCGAGGCTGCTCGTCGAGCCCGCGAAATGGCGAGCGACCTCATCGCACGGTTCTCGCCGGACAGCCTGCGAGCTCGGCGCGCAAGCGCTGCACCGGACAACGACATTGAGTGGGAGTACGAAGACACGCTGAGCGGGCGGCAACCTCGCGTCGACTCGAGCCTCTCGTTCGACGACTACCACTAGTCGCGCGAGCTGTCCTTCGCCGTTCGTTATCACTCGTTTGCCACGGAATGCGGTTACCGCGGCGTCCTAACCGCATTCTGTGACAGATGAACGGGACCGACGGCATCCGTCGTCGCACTATCGCCGCGGTCGTCCCAGCCGCCACAATGGGAGCACCCCCAGCGCCGAGAGGAAGCCATGCCCACCATCGCGATCATTGGTGCTGGATACATGGCACGCACACACGCAGCGGCGTTCGCCGCCCTCGGTCACTCGGCCGACATCGCGTACCTCTGCAGCCCGACGCCCGCGACCATTGCTGACGCGCCCAACGCGACGCACGTCACCGACCTCGACGTTGTTCTTCACGACCCCCGTGTCGACGTGGTCTCGATCTGCACCCCGACGCCAACCCACCGGGATATTGCCGTGCGCGCACTTGGCGCCGGCAAGCACGTGCTGCTCGAAAAGCCCATCGCACTGACAATCCCTGACGCGCTCGCGATTTCCGCCGCCGCGCGCCTGAGCGGACGCATCCTCATGGTTGCGCACGTCGTCCGGTTCTTTGAGGGCTACCAGCGCGCCCGCACCGACGTTGAGGCTGGCACGATCGGCACCGTGCTCGCGGCTCGCGCCCGCCGCCTCATCACCAAACCGGGGCCGGGCTGGTGGCATAACGAGTCGAAATCGGGCGGGCCCGTCGTCGACGTCGGCATCCACGACTTCGACCAGATCAACCTCTTCCTCGGCACACCCATCGCCGTCACGAGCCGCGCGAACGGGCCTCTTGGGCCGTGCGAGACAACCGTCGACTACGAGTCCGGTGCGATCGGGCAGGTCCTCACCTTCGCCGATCTGCCGGAGGGTGCCCCGTTCACGACCTCGCTCGGGCTTCTCGGCAGCGACGGTATCCTCGACTACGATTTCTCGGCGGATGCCCCCACCGCGTCGGCAGCGCTCGAGGGTGTCAACTCCTATCGCGTCGCGACAGCGGTCGGTGGCACGAGCAAGACGCTCTCGAATCTCGAGCACTACACCCGGCAGGCGGCGTACTTCCTGGAGTGTGTGCGGGACGGGACCGATCCGGCGTTCTGCCCGACGGCATCCGCGATTCTGGCCCTCGATGTCGCTCTCGCGGCGCGGCAGTCGCTCGTCAGCGGCGGCACCGTGCTGCTTGAAGCTCCCGCCTGACCCCACCGAAAGGACACCGTGAGTTCACTTCGACGAGGAACGCTCACCCTGCCGACATCGACGAGAACGGCGTCGAACCCGTTGCCGAACATCTTCGGCACTGGTGACATTCACGCGGCGTCGGGCTTCGAGGACGCAGCAGAGGAACAGCCGACCGGCGACCTCGCCGAGGACGAGCGCGCGAGCCGCGGCCAGACCGCGCTGCCCTACCTCGACCAGGACGGTTACACCGAGACCGAAGAACTCACCGAGCACGCCACGATCGTGCTGGAGAACGAGCACCTCACCGCAACGTTCCTGCCGGGCCTCGGCGGCCGGTTGTGGTCGCTCGTCGATCGCGACTCCGGGCGCGAGCTGCTGCACACGAACGACGCGATCCGGCTGCGCAACCTCGCCCTCCGCAACGCGTGGTTCGCCGGTGGCATCGAGTGGAACATCGGCATGATCGGGCACTCCCCCTTCACCTGCTCACCCCTCCACACCGCGGCGCTCACCGGCCCGGACGGCGAGGTCGGGCTGCGCTTCTTCGAGTACGAACGCATCCGCAACGTGAGTTTCCGCGTCGACGCGTGGCTGCCAGACGACTCACGCGAGCTGTTCATCCGCGGCACGATCCTCAACGACCAGCCTCGAGCGACGCCGATGTACTGGTGGTCGAACACGGCCGTTCCGCAGACCGCTGACACCCGGGTGCTCGCGCCGGCGACCTCCGCCTGGCGCTACGGGCACGAGCGCGTGCTCAGCACGGTGCCCATCCCGGTGGTCGACGGTCGCGACGTCACCTGGCCGGCGCGCACGGTCCAGACCGTCGACTACTTCTTCGACACGGCGGGGGAACGGATGCCGTGGGTCACGGCGGTGGATGGCACCGGTTTCGGCCTCGTGCAGGCGTCGACCGCGAACCTCAAGGGGCGCAAACTCTTCGTCTGGGGCCAGGACTCCGGCGGGCGGCACTGGCAGGAGTGGGTGTCTGGGAACGACTCGTACTGCGAGATTCAGGCCGGGCTCGCCCGCACCCAGCTCGAATACCTCACCCAGCCCGCCGACACCGAGTGGTCCTGGGTCGAGGCGTATGGGCCGCTCCAACTGGACGTCGCCGACGCGCACTCCGACGACTGGGCGCGGGCGACGGGTGCGGTCAGCGACGCGCTCGGCGCGCGCGGCCTCGAACAGCGACTTGCCGAGCTGGCCGGCCGCAACCAGGACGACGAGCTCAACGTCGAGCTGATCCCCGGGGGCTCCGGGTGGGGCGCGATCGAGAACGCCCTGCGCGAGCACACCGGCCGCGAGCCGCTGCCGGCGACGGTCACGCCGTTTCCCGAGGACGCTGTCGGCGACGACGAACGGTACTGGTCGCGGCTGCTGCGCGGTGGGCCCGCAACGGCCGACGAGCTCGACCCGTCCGCTCCACCGCGCTCGTACCAGATTGACCCCCGCTGGGTTCCGCTGCTCAGCCAGCGGGACGACTGGCTCGCGCTGTTGCACCTGGGGGTGATCGCAGCGGCGGGCGGATCGTATGTCGACGCCGGTAACCTGTGGCGGGCATCCGTCGACCACACGCCAAACGCGTGGGCGCTGCGCAACCTCGGCGCCCTCGCCGACGACCGCGGCAACCGGGAGGAAGCCGTCGCGTTCTACCTGGCAGCGCACGAGCTCGCGCCGGGGCTGCTGCCATTGACCCGTGAACTTCTCGCGGTGCTCGCCCGTGCCGATCTGCACGCCGAGGTGCTCACGCTCATCGACGCGCTCGATGCCGATGCGCGCGAAGACGGCCGCGTGCTCATCGCCGAGGCGCGCGCCGCGCTCGCGACGGGTGACGTCGAGCGGTGCCGGGGTGTCCTCGACCGTGAGCTTACGGTCATCGACCTGCGCGA
>JAZQRG010000314.1:0-4611 GCA_045629445.1 Mycetocola sp.
ATCGTTCGAGGCACAACGTTGCTCAGCAACACCATCGCGTCGTCCATGGATGAACATGCCCGCTACGGTGGCGTCGTTCCCGAGGTCGCGGCACGGGCCCATCTTGAAGAACTCGTTCCTGCCATCCGCCAGGCGATCGCCGAGGCCGGCGTTACGCACGACGAACTCGACGCGATCGCTGTGACGAGCGGGCCTGGCCTGTCCGGAGCGCTCATGGTCGGCGTCGGAGCGGCCAAGGCTCTCGCCGTCGCCCTCGACAAGCCGATTTACGCGGTGAACCACCTCGTCGGTCACGTCGGCGCCGACATCCTCGATGACTCTGGCACCCCGTTCGAGTACCCGACCATCGCTCTGCTCGTCTCCGGAGGGCACACCTCGCTGCTTCTGGTCCGCGATCTCGTGAGCGACGTGGAGATGCTCGGCGAGACCATCGATGACGCAGCGGGGGAGGCGTTCGACAAGGTTGCACGCATCCTCGGCCTGCCGTACCCCGGTGGCCCTCAAATCGATCGCGTTGCGGTAGATGGCGATCCGAACGCGATCCGTTTCCCGCGGGGACTCAGCCGGCCGAAAGACATGGCGAAGCACCGCTACGATTTCTCCTTCTCCGGGCTGAAGACCGCGGTCGCCAGGTGGGTCGAACAGAAACAGGATGCCGGGCTTGACGTTCCGGTTGCGGATGTCGCTGCCGGATTCCGCGAGGCCGTTGCCGACGTCCTGATCACCAAGGCACTCGCCGCGTGCCGGGACTTCGACGTGCCGCGGCTGCTGCTCGGTGGGGGAGTCGTTGCGAACGCCAGGGTTCGGGAACTGGCAACCCAGCGCGCTGCCGCTGCCGGTGTCGCCCTTCGCATTCCACCGTTGTCGCTGTGCACCGACAACGGCGCCATGATCGCTGAACTCGGCGCGCAACTCATCATGGCGGGGCATGAACCCTCTACACTCGACTTCTCGGCTGATTCAACACTTCCCGTGACGGATATCCAGGTGCGCTAGCACCGCGACGACAGGAGACGCTCATGTCTGATCCTCACCGCTTCAACGGATCTCTGCCGGATCCATCGGCACCACCCACAGCGCCCGGCGATCCGACCGCGCCGTCGATCCCCGAGGAACCGACGCCACCTGTGCCGAGCGAGCCGACGGTGCCCGGCCCGTCAGAGCCACCCGTTCCGACTCCCGTCGAGCCAACGATCCCGGTGCCGTCAGAGCCGACTGTGCCAGCCCCTGCCGAGCCGACGGTCCCGTCCTCGTCCGGACCATGGGCTCCCGCCCCGTCCGAGCCGATCGTGCCTGCGTCGCCGCAGGGCGCAGATGCGCAGCGGCAGACCACGTACCGACCGACGGGTGCGCCACCCGTGAACCCGTTCACCCAGGTGCAACCGGTCGCCGCGCCGGAAACTCAGGCACCAGCCGCTGCCAACGTCGCGCAGGAGCCTCCGGCCTCGCCGTCCGCCGAGAAGCCCCCCGCGCCGTCGTACCCGGGTCAGCAGATCCCGGCGCCGTCGTACCCGGGTCAGCAGCCCCCGACGCCCGAGTATCCGGGTGGGCAACCCGCTTCGCAGCAGCATCAGGCGCACCAGTCACCGACTCCGCAATACCCGGGCCAGCAGCAAGCCCCGCAATACGCTGCGCGACCGGATGCGCCGACTCAGTACCCGGCACCGCAGTACCCGGCAGCCCAGAACCTTGCAAACCAGAACCCGGCGCCCGCCTACGCTTCCCAACCGAGCCCGGCTCCTGGGTACCCCTCACAGCACAACCCGGGGCAGCAGACCCCGGGCGGAGGCTGGCAGGTTCAGCCGACGTCGCAGCAGGGGTATCCCGCGGCGCAGGCGACGCAACCGGCATTCGCTCCAGCGGGGTACGCCCCGACCGGAGAGCAACGGCTCGGGTACGCGCCCGGGTTCGCTCCGCCGACCGCGCCCTATCCGGCCCAGCCCACGTATCAGGGGCAACCGGCCTATCCGGGGCAACCGGAGGCGTATCCCACCCAGGCCTACCCTGGACCGAAGCCCAAAGCTCCTCCGCGGCCGAAGAAGGGGCTCGTCGGCCTCATCCTCGGAATCATCGGGGTCGTCGGCGGCGTAATCTTCGGCTGGACGCTCCCGCTCTCGATAGCGGCGATCATCCTCGGCTTTGTGGCGCGTAAGCGCGAACTGGATACGCCGGGGCGTTCGCTTGCCGCGATCGTCACCGGGTTCGTCGGTCTGCTTCTCTCGCTCGGCTGGCTCACGTACAGTGTGATCACCATCGCCGCCATGTCCGCCGGCTAGAACAGCATGTCAGGCCTCGCTCCCAGGGTGCTCTTCACCGTTGCCGCATCGAGCTATGCCGCCAATTGCGCCCTTGGCGCCGGGGTAGCGACGGGTGTCGTGCACACCGGCCGATTCCGGTGGATTCACCACGCGCTTTATATTTCCACGGTGACGACGAGCATCGCCGCGGCCAGTTCGCTCCTCTGGAGTCGCAACCGGGCTGGCCTCCTGCTGCTCCCGGCTGCGCTTCCGCTTTACGTGATTCCGCGGTCGAGCGCGCGATCCAGGAAGCACGTTGAGACCGCGCTCTCTGCCGCCCCATTTTTCATTCTCAGTGTGATCAAGGCCTGGAGGTAGCCGTGGAGTTTCTCGATGTGGTTCGGCGGAGGAAGACGACGAACGGACCGTTCCTGCCGGACAAGGTGACCGAGGAGCACCAGCGGCTGCTCATGGAAGTTGCGGCGCGAGCGCCATCCCAGCTCAACAGCCAGCCGTGGCGGTTCGTGCTCATCGACGATCCAGGCACCATCAGTTCCATCGCAACGATCAGCGGTGAGAGCATGACGGAGGCGATGTCGAATGGCACGTTCTTCGAACGCTACAAGCCGTACTTCCGGTTCAGCGCGGCCGAGATGGCCGAGAGGCGAGACGGGATGCTGTTCGACAAGCTTCCTGCGCCCTTGCGGCCGTTCACGACCCAGGTCTTCACGAAGCGCGGGCAAAAGCTCATGAACGCGATGAGGGTTCCGAACAAGCTCGGAGAAGAAAACCGCAAGCTCGTGGCGGGCTCTCCGCTGCTCATCGGGGTGATGCTCGACCGTTCCGAATACCGACCGGGTGAGTTGAGCTCGTTCTACTCCGTCTTCAGCATGGGGGCGGCAATGGAGAATGTCTGGCTGACAACCGTCGAACTCGGCATGGGCATCCAGTTCGTGTCATTCCCGATGGAGGTGCCAGGCAACTGGGCGAAGATCGAAAAGCTGCTCGAGGTTCCGGATTCTCTCGAACTGATGGCCGTCTATCGCCTGGGCTACGTTCCGAAGGAGCAGCAGCGCCCGGCCATTGACTGGACGAGCCACGAGCGGAAGCTCCCGTCGCAGTACGTCTTCCGGGGGACATGCCAAACGCCGCAGACCGGGTGGGACTCGCCCGCGAAAGCGGAGTAGCCCGGGCCGGTCTGCGGCGCAGCGATGCTGGAAGAGGTCAGCGCCCCGTTGCGTCGGGGGAGCGGTCGCCCGATCCCCGCCATGCGCCCGACTCGAATCCGTTGGATTCGATGAGGTGCTTGAACTTCTTGAGGTCGTGACCGATCTGGATGTCATCGATCTGAAGCAATGCCCCAGCCTTCTCGATGATTCCCTGAGGGGTCCAGTCGAGCCGCAGCGAGATGCGGGTCTCGTCGTCGCTCAGGCGGTGGAACGACACGACACCCGCGTGGTCCTCGCCCTCTGTGCTCGTCCAGGCGATCCGCACGTCAGGGATCTGCTCGGTGATCTCCGCGTCGAACTCTCGCTTGATGCCGGCAATTGACACTTTCCAGTGCGTGTGGGTGTCACTTGTCTGCGTCACTTCGTCGACGCCGCTGAGGAACTGAGGGAACGATTCAAACTGGGTCCACTGGTTGTACGCGGTGGACACCGGGACGTTAACGTCGATATCGGCGTTGACTGTAGTCATGCGTGTTCCTTCTCTCTGAGATCGTTGGTGTGATCTCAGGCAAACACAAGCGGCGGCGACATGTCGAGGGGTTGCGCCGTCGACCCGACCCCCTTAATGTCGTGCGGAACGTTATCCCCTGCGCACCCGCTCGCACAGCAGTGCTGCGTGCCTGCCGTCGACCCGGGTGAGAATCAGGGTCGCGCTCTCGCTGCCGCGGAGAGCCATCTTCTTGCGGAAGGCGGCGGGGTCAATGTCCGCGCCCCGTTTTTTCACCTCGAGCGTGCCGATGTTTCGCTTGGCAAGCTCCCGCTTCAGGGTCCTCTCGTCGAGCGGGAATCGCTCGAGGACGCGGAACGCCGTGGCGAACGGTGTTTCGACGTCGTCGTCCCCGGTGAGGTAGGCAATACCGGGGCTCAGCATTCCCGCGCCGATCTCACGGGCGACGTCGCCGATGAGCCTCGCCCGAATGACCGCGCCGTCCGGTTCGAAGAGGTAGGTACCGAGCGGACGCACGTCGACATCGTCGCTGTCTGCCGCTCGGAAGCGTTCGTGTGCTCCGTGTGCGTCGAGGACCAGCGCCGACCTGCGCACGCCTTCGCGCGCGAGGACGCCGAACCAGAGCCCGAGTTCCACAACCTGTCCGTCGACGCTGACCCACTGGGCTTCGCAGTCGTCAGGGATGAGCGATCGATCA
>JAZQRG010000315.1:0-1660 GCA_045629445.1 Mycetocola sp.
CGATGCTCGCGGAACGCCCCGTCATCGCCTCGCGAACCCAGGGACTCGCCGAGATCGTCGAGGATGGACGCACCGGGCTCCAGGTGACACCCGGCGACGCCAAGGAGCTGGCGGCCGCACTCCGAACCCTCGCCGACGACCCCGAGCGCGCGCGTCAGATCGCTGCCGATGGCCGCGCGGATGCCGAGCGCCGGTTCTCGGTGGACGCCTACGCCCGGACCATCCATCACGTGGTGACCGAGCAGGACTAGCCGGCGACCTGTGAGGGCAAATCGAGCGTTTTGTGGTCAGGCTCCGGGGCTGGCGTTGATACTGGTTCGGCGGAAGGTCGCGAGCATCACTTCCACGACAGGACCTGGGGCGATGGTGGATTTCTGGGCAGGAAAGACATGAGTGCCGCCGGCGTTCGCATGAGGTGGGTCGATGTCGTCAAGGGACTGTGCATGGTTCTCGTCGTCCTGCGGCACAGCGCCCTGTGGCTTGAAACTCAGTTCAATCAAGGGAGCCTGACCTTCTGGTGGGAGGTATCGGAGTTCCTCAGCCCCATCCGCATGCCGCTCTTCTTTCTGATCTCGGGTTACCTCGTCGCTCGCGCGGTGCGACGGCCGATCAGCCAGTCTCGCGCCCGGACCTTTGGAATCTTCTACATCTACGTCATCTGGACGGCACTCTTCCTGCTGCGCCTGTGGATCCAAGTACCCGGGGTGACCGATCCCCCGCCGAGTTGGGGGCACTTCCTCGCGGCCATCCTGCTGCCGACGTCGTTCTGGTACCTCTGGGCCTTGGTGTTCTTCTTCGTGTCCAGCCGGATCGCCTTGGCGCTCTTGGGTGAGCGTTCCGTGTGGCTGATCCTCCCTTTGTTCGCGCTGGCGTTCGCGGGATCGGCCCTGGATGACTACTTCATCCCGGTCCTTCCCGATCCGCTCGACGCCTTGAAGTTCGGATCGATCGCCTTGAACTTCGTCTGGTTCTTCGCCGGTGTCCACGCGCACGGAGTGTGGGATCGAATGATGAGCACCGCCACGCGAAAGTCGGCCGCCATCTGGGTGTCGGCCTATGTCGCCGTGTACGCGGCGGCAGCCTGGCTTGACGTGCGACAACCGCTGCAGCCTGCACTCGCGCTCGTGGCGCTGATTGCCACCGCACACCTGATCCCTCGCGTTCCGCTCCAGAACCCGATCGCCAATTGGCTTGAACGCGTCGGCGCCTTGACGCTGCCGGTCTACATCTTTCACATCTTTGCGATCTCCGCACTCAGCGTGCTCACGAAGGTATCGGGCGCTGGCGACGTCATTGCCGATCACATCCAGCTCTCAGGAGCCGTGATACCTCCGCTCCTGATGTTGGTCATCATCTGGATGTCGATGATGATCGGCCGCGCCATCCTCGCCTCGCGACTTCGCTGGCTCCTTTCGCCGGATTGGTTGAAGACCACCAGCGCCTCGCAGGGCCGCAGCCGGTGACCGTCATCCCCCAGCCACCAGTGCCGCTCTCTGCTTTCGGAACACCATCGTGGCGCCCGCTCGGGAATTCCAGCGGGGTCCCGCGATGACCTCCCTGCTGGCACTGGCGGCCAAGGCCGGGACGATGCTGACCTCCTTGGTCTTCGGAGTGCTGACCGCGCGATTGATCCTCGGAACCGTCGGGGTCGAGTACTACT
>JAZQRG010000316.1:0-1537 GCA_045629445.1 Mycetocola sp.
TCCTGCAGGGCGCCGGCGACGATTTCGCTGGCGGACGCGGAGCCTTCGTTGACCAGCACCACCAGCGGCACCGTCTTGAGCTGCGGCGGCAGGCGGCGCAGCGGGTCGGGACCGGCGCGGCGCTGGTAGAACTCGGGCGAAGCCTTGTACGAGAACTTGCTCTCGGGCAGCTGGCCGTTGGTGGAGACCACGGTCACGTTCTCGGGCAGGAAGGCCGCGGAGATGGCGACGGCCGCATCGAGCAGGCCGCCCGGGTCGTTGCGCAGGTCGAGCACCAGGCCCTTCAGGTTGGGGTCGGTCTTGTACAGCTCTTCGACCTTGCGAACGAAGTCATCGACCGTGCGCTCCTGGAACTGCGACAGGCGGATCCAGCCGTATCCCGGCTCGACGACCTTGCCCTTGACCGATACGGTCTTGATCTCTTCGCGGGTGATCGTCACCGGGAAGCTGCGGTTCTCGTCCTTGCGGAAGATCGTCAGCATCACCTTGGTGTTGGGTTCGCCGCGCATGCGCTTGACCGCTTCCGACAGGCTCAGGCCCTTGACGGCGGTGTCGTCGATCTTGGTGATCAGGTCGTTGGTCTTGAGGCCGGCGCGGAAGGCGGGCGAGCCTTCGATGGGCGAGACCACCTTGACCAGGCCGTCTTCCTGCGAGATTTCGATGCCGACGCCGACGAAGCGGCCCGACGTGCCTTCGCGGAATTCCTTGAAGGACTTCTTGTCGAAATACTGGGAATGCGGGTCGAGGCTGGCGACCATGCCGGAGATGGCGTCGGAGATCAGCTTTTTCTCGTCGACGGGTTCCACATAGTCGCTCTTGACCATGCTGAAGACGGCGGCCAGTTGCTGGAGCTCTTCCAGCGGCAGCGGGGCCAGGGAGCCACGTGCGACGGTTTGCAGCGAAACCGTGGTCAGCGCTCCGGCGAGGGCACCGACGGAAATCCAGCCGGCAATCTTGAGTTTGTGGCTCATGGGTTCAGCAAGTCCTCTCGACTTTCAATATACACCTGAGAAAGTTCTCTGATGCAGCGCGGAATCCGTGGTTCCATGTGCGCTGCGTTCAGTGTGTGAAATAAACGCAGATTTGCGCGGGAGAAGTCCTACATCACCTGAACTCGCTCTAGCCTTTGCCTTGGTTGGCCACCGCCGCTGCCGCCTTGGCCGCCGCGTCGGCGTCGCCGAGGTAGTAGTGACGCAGCGGTTTCAGGTCCGCGTCGAGTTCGTAGACCAGCGGGATGCCGTTGGGGATGTTCAGCCCCACGATGTCCTGGTCGGAAATCCCGTCCAGGTACTTCACCAGCGCCCGGATCGAGTTGCCATGCGCGGCGACCAGCAGGCGCTTGCCTGCTCTGATGGCCGGCGCCATGGATTCGTTCCAGTACGGCAGCACGCGTTCCACCGTGTCCTTCAGGCATTCGGTCAGCGGCACCTGGCCGGGGGCCAGCTTCGCGTAGCGGATGTCGCCGCGCTCGCTGCGCGGGTCGCCCGGCTCCAGCGCCGGCGGCGGCGTGTCGTAGCTGCGGCGCCAGACCATCACC
>JAZQRG010000317.1:0-3904 GCA_045629445.1 Mycetocola sp.
TCCCGCTATGAATGAGAGCCACGTGTCACACGACGAACTGAATCAGGCCAGCCACAGATACGACTTTGCCGCGATCCAGGAGAAGTGGCTTCCGGTCTGGGATGAGCTGAAGCCGTTTGCGACGAGCGACGCTTCCGACCGGCGCCCGCGCAAGTACGTGCTGGACATGTTCCCGTACCCGTCCGGCGACCTTCACATGGGTCACGCCGAGGCCTTCGGGTTCGGTGACATCGTTGCACGGTACTGGCGTCAGCAGGGATTCAACGTCCTGCACCCGATCGGCTGGGACTCGTTCGGACTGCCAGCAGAGAACGCCGCCATCAAGCGCGGCATCGACCCGCGCGGCTGGACCTACGAGAACATCGCGCAGCAGAAGAAGAGCTTCCGCACCTACGCACCGTCGTTCGACTGGGACCGTGAGCTGCACACGTCTGACCCCGAGTACTACCGCTGGACCCAGTGGCCGTTCCTGCAGCTGTACAAGAAGGACCTCGCGTACCGCAAGGACAGCGCCGTCAACTGGTGCCCGTTCGACCAGACGGTGCTCGCAAACGAGCAGGTCGTCGACGGTCGATGTGAGCGCTGCGGCAACCTCGTCACCAAGAAGAAGCTCAACCAGTGGTACTTCCGGATCACCGACTACGCCGACCGCCTCGTCGACGACCTCAAGCAGCTCGAGGGTGCCTGGCCGACCAAGGTGCTCAGCATGCAGCGCAACTGGGTGGGCCGCTCGACCGGAGCTGACGTCGACTTCACCATCGAAGGCCGCGACGAGCCGGTCGCCGTCTACACGACCCGTCCCGACACCCTGTACGGCGTGACCTTCATGGTCGTCGCCGCCGACTCCGAGCTCGCCGCCGAGCTGGTCGCCGATGCACCCGCCGAGACGCAGGCTGCGTTCGGTGAGTACCTCGAGCGGGTCAAGGGCGAGAGCGACATCGACCGCCTGAGTACCGAGCGCGAGAAGACGGGAGTCTTCCTCGAGCGCTTCGCTGTGAACCCGATTAACGGTGAGCGCATCCCGATCTGGGCGTCTGACTACGTTCTCGCCGACTACGGTCACGGAGCGATCATGGCGGTTCCCGCCCACGATCAGCGTGACCTCGACTTCGCGCGGGCGTTCGACCTGCCCGTTCGCGTCGTCATTGACACCAACCAGCCCGTCACCGGCGCGATCCCCGTTCTCATCGACGGCGAACTGCCCGACGACCTGCCGCCGACGAACCCGAAGGAGACCGGAGAGGCCCTCGTCGGTCCCGGCCGCCTGATCAACTCGGGTCCGTTCAACGGACTGTCGAAGAACAGCGGCATGGCCAAGATCGCCGAGGCCCTCGCGGCATCCGGTCTCGGTCGCACCGCGAAGAACTACCGCCTCCGTGACTGGCTGATCTCGCGCCAGCGGTACTGGGGAACACCGATCCCGATCATCCACTGCGAGAAGTGCGGCGAGGTCGCCGTCCCCGAAGACCAGCTCCCGATCGAGCTGCCGCCGGCCGAGGGTCTCGACCTGCAGCCGAAGGGAACGAGCCCGCTCGGTGCCGCTGAGGACTGGATCAACGTTCCCTGCCCGAACTGTGGTGGGCCCGCCCAGCGCGACTCGGACACGATGGACACGTTCGTCGACAGCTCCTGGTACTACCTGCGCTATCTCAACGCGACATCCGACACGGTTGCATTCGACCCGGCAGAGGCCGACAAGTGGGCGCCGGTCGACCAGTACGTCGGCGGTGTCGAGCACGCGATCCTGCACCTGCTCTACTCGCGGTTCATGACGAAGGTGCTTTACGACCTCGATTACCTGAACTTCACCGAGCCGTTCACGTCGCTGCTGAACCAGGGCATGGTGCTCATGGACGGCGCGAAGATGTCGAAGAGCCGCGGCAACCTCGTCGAGTTCGCGAGCGAGCTGTCGCTCTACGGCGCTGACGCGCTGCGGGTCACGCTCGCATTCGCCAGCCCGCCCGAAGACGACATCGACTGGGCGGACGTGTCTCCCGCGGGTTCCGCGAAGTTCCTCGCCCGCGCCTGGCGCGTTGCGCAGGATGTCACGAGCGCTCCCGACGTGGTGTGGAAGTCCGGCGACACTGCGCTTCGCCGCGTGACCCACCGGTTCCTCGCTGACGCGCCTGGCCTCGTCGAGTCGTTCAAGTTCAACGTCGTGATCGCGCGCCTGATGGAGCTCGTCAACGCGACCCGCAAGGTCATCGACACCGGCAAGGGACCAGCGGATGCCGCGGTGCGGGAAGCAGCGGAAGTCACCGCCGTCGCCCTCAACCTGTTCGCTCCGTACACGGCAGAAGACATGTGGGAGAAGCTCGGTTACGAACCCACCGTCGCGCAGGTGCTGTGGCGCAAGGCTGACCCGACACTGCTCGTCGAGGACAGCGTCACGTGCGTCGTTCAGGTCGACGGAAAGGTGCGCGATCGGCTTGAGGTCTCGCCGCAGATCGACTCGGACGTCCTCGAGAAGCAGGCGCGGGCATCCGCTGCCGTCGTTCGTGCCATCGGCGACCGTGAGATCGTCAACGTCGTCGTGCGTGCGCCGCGCGTGGTGAGTATCGCGACCCGCAAGTAGCCCGGTTTGAAGCGAGCCCGTCGTCCCTCACAGGGGCGGCGGGCTCGTTCTCTTTTTACACATGCGCTGTGACGGATGCTTGTGGTGACGGATGCCGGTTGGCTTCTGAGCATGGCCATGCAGTCCCAGGGGCGTCCAGAGCGTGCGGCCACCGAGACTCGGCGCGCTGAGCTGCTGGTTCGGAAACCGGCGCACGTTCGGCTCGGCGCTGGCGCCGTGATCGTGTTGCTGATCGCCGGTCTCGCGGTCGCGGTGGTCGTGTCGTTACTCGGGTCGGCGGGGACAACGTCGACGATTCCGGTGTCGTCGACGGCGACGCCGCCTCCGGGCGCCGACGACTCGGGCGCTGTGGCGTACGTGCACATTCTCGGTGCCGTCGCTGCACCGGGGGTTTATCAGTTGCGGGAGGGCGACCGAGTTCTCGACGCTGTCGCTGTGGCGGGAGGGTTCACGCCGACGGCCGATCCTCGCGGCGTGAACCTGGCACGGTTCGTGGTCGACGGTGAGCAGATCCTCGTGCCCGAGCTGGGGGCGGTGGTTCCTGGGGCACCCGAATCTGATGCCGGTGCTGAGGCTGGAGGGAAAGTGAACCTCAACTCGGCAACCACGGACGAGCTGGAGGAACTGCCACGGGTGGGGCCGGAGCTCGCGTCACGCATCGTGGCCTGGCGCGACGAGAACGGCCCGTTTGCGGCGGTCGACGAGCTGATGAACGTGACGGGCATCGGGGAGAAGACGTTCGATGCGCTCAAGGACCTCGTGACGGTGTGAGGGTTGCCGCTCGGGTGGGCGCTTGCGCGATCGGGCCGGCGCACATCGTCGCCCCGCCGCGATCGAGTCGGCGCGAAAGGTCGTTCACGCAATCGAGTCGGCCCAAAAGGTGGTTCACGCAATCGATTCGGCCGAAAGGGTTGTTCAGAGGCCCATCGAGCGACACCTGCAGACGAATCGGTCCTGTGCCGTCCCCATTGGAGGTGAGTTGCCGCACTTTGTCGCCCGGCCCGTCCGGGGGCGACGAAGTGTGTCGTCTCAGCGCGCAGCTCGCGCCTGTCGGCGAGCATGCGGCGCTGCGCCCGACCGAGTCGGCCTGGACGGTCGTTCCAGCGATCGAGTCGGCCGTGAGGGTCGTTGACGCGCCTATTGAGCGACACGTGCAGGCGAATCGATCCGAGTCGCCCTGTCGTCACCATAGCGGGCCGCGGTGCTGGAGAGGCACAAGTGCTTCGGGGGCAGGCGTACGCGGAGGTCATTGCTGCACTGCAAGGAAAACGCTTCGCTATGCTGACGCCACGATCAATCGCGCTGTGATCGTTCGGCCACAACGAGGAG
>JAZQRG010000318.1:0-4809 GCA_045629445.1 Mycetocola sp.
TCCAGCCGTGCCGTGACGGATGCCACGGCCGCGTGCGCAAGCTCCGCGAACGGTTGCCCAACGGTCGTCAGCGCGGGGGTGCAGTACGCCGCAAGCCGAATGTTATCGACGCCAACGACGGAGACATCCGCAGGTACACGCTTTCCACCCTCATGCAGCGCACGGATCAAGCCGAAAGCCATTTCGTCGCTCGCGACGAAGACCGCGGTCACATCGCTGCGGTCTGCCAGTTCACGGCCCGCCTGATAGCCGGATTCAGGGCCCCAGTCACCGTGGATGATGGGAGGAGCCTCACGGCCAGCGACGGTCAAGGCATTGCGCCATCCAGTCGTCCGCTCGACGGCATCAACCCAGTCGTCGGGTCCAGCGACATGCCAGACAGTCGAGTGGCCCTGCGCGAGCAAATGCTCGGTGGCCAGGCGCGCCACCTCGCGCTGGTCGACTGCGAGCGAGCGCGCTGTCCTCGCCGGAGACCCGCCGATCGTCGCAGTCGGCAACCGATCGGTGATCTCCTCTATGCGGTGGTCGTGGGCGCGCAGTGGCACCGCCAGAATAATCGCTTCAGCGCCGAGCTTCTCCAGACGACGCAGCGCTGCGCTGATCACGTCGACCTCCAGCGTGGATATCTGCGCCCCGACAACGCTGTACCCGACCTCATCGGCCGCATGCTCAATGCTCGACTGCGTCATGGCGCCCGCGTATGACTCCGTAGCCATGGAGAGCACGCCGATGGTGCGGGTTCGGCCCGACGACAGCGCCTGGGCCGCGGTATTCATCCGATAGCCAAGCCGTTCAACGGCGTCGAGCACGCGGCGGCGTTTGTCGGCCGCCACATAGGGATGGTCGCGCAGCACCCGGGACACCGTCTGCGCGGAGACGCCAGCGGCACGCGCCACGTCTGTCATGGCGGGCATCCTGGTCTCTCGGCGTCCCTGCGACAGGGCCATAACCGCCCACCTCTCTAAACCATTGGCCCCCACCGTTGACACAGCATAGCGATACCCAATATGTTATCGATGCCATATGTTATCGATGCCATACGGTGCAGCCCGATATCGGACAACGTTCGTCCGAGAAAGAAGGTCCACGTGAAGTCCTCCACTCCGAGCCGCACCGGGAGGGTGAGAAGACGGATGATCGCCGGCCTCACAGCCGCGGCGTTTACCTTCGGCGGCCTGTCGGCCGTCGCTCCAGCCGCCGCCGCGGTCGAGATGCCCGACGTCATCCCGTCGATCGACGGATGGGCACCAGCAACCGGTACATTCACCGCTTCAGCCGACATCGGAATCTCAGTTGCCACAGCGAACGAGCGGCTGACTTCCATCGCCGGTATCCTGCGCGACGAGCTTGCCGTCGACTATCCCGCCGCGTCAGTCGCCGTCGGGTCCGCTCCAGCAGGAGACATCGAGTTGCGACTCGATGGTGACCGAAAAGACCTCGGCGACGAGGGCTACGAGCTGGAAGTGGGTGACAGCATCGTCGTCACCGCGGCCGACCCAGCCGGGGTTTTCTACGGCACGCGCACGGTTGTGCAGATGCTCACGCAGCAGGACTCGCTTCCTCAGGGCTCACTTGTCGATGTTCCCGAATATGCGGAACGCGGGGTCACAGTCTGCGCCTGTGTCATCAACATCTCCACCGAGTTCATTGACCGCCTGATCGAAGAAATGGCGTTCCTGAAACTCAACACGATGCTCGTCGAACTCAAGGTGAAGGTTGACGCCTATCCCGAGACGAACACGTGGTCGTATTACACAAAGGACGACATCCGCACTCTGGTCGAGAAGGCGAACGCGCACGGGATCGATGTCATCCCCGAGATCAACTCCCCCGGTCACATGGAGATCTGGCTGGAGAACCTGCCCGAGCTTCAACTGACCAACGAACGGACCGGCGCCAAGGACGAAGTCCGGATGGACATCACCAAGGATGCTTCCTTCGATTTTTACACCGACCTCATCGACGAGTACTCCGAGGTATTCACCTCCGATTACTGGCACATGGGAGTCGACGAGTACATGCTCGGCAGCGGTTACGCGAACTACCCCCAGGTGAAGCGCTTCGCTGAAGCACAGTTTGGACAGGGCGCGACAGAGAACGATGTCGTCGCCTGGTACGTCAACAAGGTCAACGACTACGTCAAGTCACAGGACAAGACGCTGCGGATCTGGAACGACGGCGTGATGACCACCAACAAGTTCGTCCTCTTCGACACCGACATCATCGTCGAGCACTGGAACCCAGCGGGCTCAAGCATCAAGCCCCAGCAGTTTGTTGACTGGGGTCACCAGGTGTCGAACATCTCAAACTCGCTCTACATGGTTCGGGGCGGCTACGGCGTGAACAGTCAGCGTCTGTATGAGCAGCGCTGGACCCCCGAGGTCTTCTACGACCAGACGGTGACACGCGGTACCGACCAGATTCGCGGCGCACGAATGAGCATCTGGCCGGATGGTGGCACGCCCAACGAGGCCGAGAACACAACGGAAGCACGGATGTTCGAACCGCTCCGCTTTGTCGCTCAGTCGACGTGGTCGGCGTCGCAGCCGTGGGGCACGTTCGCCGAATTCCGTACCGCTATGGACACCATCGGGCATTCACCGCTCTGGGACGACGTGGACCGTCAACCCATTCCTAACGGCACGTTCACACTGGCGGGTGCTGACGGAGAGGGATCGCTCGCGGCTGCAGAGGGCGGCAGCGTTGTTGTCGCCGAGGCCGGAGAACCGCTGAGCTTCACCCGTACGGACGACGGCTACTACACCATCCGCTCCGCAGACGGACGATGCCTCGACCTGGCGCGTGACGGCACCATGCGGCTCGAAGTCCCCGTTGAGATCGGTGCCGACATCGTCCTGAGCGCCTGTGCGACCACCACACTGCAGAAGTGGCAGCTGCGCAAGGCTGACGGTGGGATCACCGTGGCCAACGCGGCGAGCCAGCAATTCCTTTCCGTCTCCGACGGACTGGTCAACGTTCCGGTGGCCCGCGAGTCAGCCAAGACCGTTGCTGACGGACTCGTCGTGCAGACCCCCGCTGACTGGGGAACCACCCTCTGGCAGGTCGTCGGAGACGTCGCGATGTCGGTGACTCCAGATGCAGTCAACGCCCAGCCAGGCGGGTCGGCAGACGTCACCGTCACGGTCACCAACATGGCGACGGATGTCCTTGCCGGGGCAACCGTCCGAGTAGCAGAGATGAGCGACGGCTGGACAGCGCTACCCGCATCCCAGCCGGTGGCGGAACTCGCACCCTCCGACGGTGCAGGTCTTACGTTCACGCTGAACAACATCCGCGCCGTCTCCGGAGCGGGGACGTTCATGTTCGAACTAGTAGCCGCGGATGGCTCCGTGATAACCCAAACGTCCGTGACGACGAACAGCGTGTGCTCGGCTGAAACGATCCGGCCGACCGCGATTGCTTCAGTGTCGAGCGAGCAACTCAGCGGAGAGCCCGCACCGAACGGCCCGGCTGCTGCCGCCATCGACGGCAACGCCGCGACTTACTGGCACTCGCAGTGGTCGCCGAGTGAGGCACGGTTCCCGCACTCGATCGTCGTTGACCTCGGTGCTGAACAATCGGTCTGCGGTCTCTGGTACTCCGGTCGGGCGAGTGCCGGCAGCGGTGGCGCGAACGGCCGGATCGCGGAATACGACGTGTATGCGTCGAGCACCGTGACGTCTGTAGCGGGAGCCTGGGGCGAGCCGCTCGCGAGCGGGACGTTCCAGAACACGGCCAACGCCCAGCTGGCAGCGTTCCCGCCGCAGGATGCGCGATACATCAAGCTGGTCGCAAAGAGCGAGGCAACGGGGAACCCGTGGGCCACAATCGGCGAGTTGGCCGCTGCGGGCCCTGTTGCAGAGCTTCCGAACTATCAGCCAGCGATCGAGCTCGGTACGGAGTCGGTCCAGGCTGGCGGCGAGATCAACGTCGTCGGCTCGGGGTTCGCGGCCGGCGAAACCGTGACGCTCACCCTTGCGGCAGCGCCCGCACCCGCGGCGAGGGCGGTTGCGGCTGCCGCAGCACCCCCCATCACCGCGACCGCGGATGCCACAGGATCCTTCCTTGCGGCAATGCCGGTCCCAGCCGACCTCGCCGTCGGTGACTACCGCTTGGTCGCTGTGGGGACCGCGTCACTTGCGGAGGCTGACGCGGTGATATCGGTCACAGCGGCCCCCGTAGCAGCCCCGGGGCCTGTCCCTGGCGGATCAGGAGCCGCAGCGCCGGGCACGGAGGGAACCGGTGCTTCCACGATTCCCGCTTTGGGCGGCGAACTCGCTGGCGGCATCGCCATCGGCCTGTTCCTGATGATCGCCGGTGCTGTGTTCCTGCTGTTCCGTCGCAGGGCGGCGCTGAAGGCATAGCCGGAACAACGAAACACACTGAGGGGCCCGCGTTTCGCGGGGCCCTCAGTGCGTTCACACTCGCTTTACCCCTCGACAAACGCTCTTTCGTTTCGCGCCCCTGACATCGCGGCTGCGCCTCCTGCGCTCAGTACACCTCGCGGAAATTGCCAATAAACGTGATCGTGTTTCCATCCGGGTCGCGAATCGCGCTCAGCTCGACGCCCTTGTTCGCGAGCTGGATGTCACCGACGTCGAGGCCACGCGACTCAAGTTCGGCCAGGTGCCACTCGAGCTCGCTCACAGCGAGGTTGACCATGGCGGCACCGGCGCGCTCCGCGGCGCCGGTCACCTGAACCCATCCACCGTCGGCCACTCGCCATTCAGCCAGAAGCCCCGGCATGGGCACATTGGTTGGCGGACGCCCGAAGAGAGCCTCATACCAGGAGCACGACGCGTCAAAGTC
>JAZQRG010000319.1:0-12618 GCA_045629445.1 Mycetocola sp.
GGAGTAGAACTCGCTCGCCGTTCGGGCGTGCAGCGCGATGCTCGCGACACCGGCACCTTCAGCGGCCTTGCCTGCCTCGAGGTAGGTGAGGTGGTCGGCGTCGATGCCCTTGCGCATCTTCACGGTGAGCGGGATGTCGCCAGCGGCCTTCACGGCGCCCTCGACGATGTCGCGGAACAGGTCCTGCTTCCACGGCAGTGCGCTTCCGCCGCCCTTGCGGGTCACCTTGGGCACCGGGCAGCCGAAGTTGAGGTCGATGTGGTCGGCGCGATCTTCGGCGACGAGGATGGTGACCGCTTCAGAGACAGTCTTCGGATCGACGCCGTAAAGCTGGATGCTCCGGGTCGTTTCCGACTCGTGGTGGTTAATCAGCCGCATGGTCTCCTTGTTGCGCTCGACGAGAGCGCGGGAGGTGATCATTTCGCTGACGTACAGGCCGGCGCCGAACTCGCGGCAGAGCCGGCGGAACGCGGTGTTGGTGATCCCGGCCATGGGCGCGAGAACGACCGGCACGTCGAGCTCGAGAGAGCCGATCGACAGTGCCGGGGCGTGGCTTATCGTTGGGGAAACAGACATCTCTTTCAATTCTCCCAGAAAGCTGGCGAATACATGACCGCTCCGCAATTGCCGCCGGGAACCGAGCGGATGAGGGCGGATGCCGTCGCTCGCGGTCTAGAGGTCGACGTCGTTCCGCGTCCAGATGCGTCGAGCCTCGCTGAGGCCGCTGCCCTGCTCGGCATTGAACCCCGCGGCATTGTGAAGACCCTCGTGGTGAAGCGCCACGACGGCGACTTCCTGTTCGCGCTCGTGCCGGGCGGGCGGAAGATCTCGTGGCCCAAGCTGCGTGCCCTCGTTGGTGTGAACAAGCTCTCCCTGCCCTCTCCAGACACCGCATTCGACGCGACCGGATACGCACGGGGAACGATCACACCGCTCGGGAGCACAACCGCGTGGCCGGTGTTTCTCGATGAGTCAGTCGTTGGCTCGCGGATCGCGCTCGGTGCCGGCTCCCCCGGTTTCAGCGCGTTCGTCGATGCCGACGCGCTCGTGACCGCGTTCGATGCCGTCGTGGCCGACATTAGTGAACCGGAGTGACGCGGCCGGAGTGACCGAGCCGGTTAGAAGCCGGCGCGGAACGCCTTCTCAACCGCGAGAGTGACATCGGCGAGCGACGGAATCGCACAGGTGTCGCCCTCGCAACTGACGGCATCCGTTTCACCGAGGATCGTGAGCCGTGGACGTGTGCTGTTGTCACTCATGGTGTCGCTCCTTCGAGTTGTGCCTGTCGTTCGGTCCAGACCTGTTCGAGGACCTGGGCGAACGTTGCCGATTCCTGGGCGCCTGAGACGCCGTACTTGCCGTCGATGACGAAGAACGGAACGCCCTGGATGCCGTATTCCTGGCCGAGGACCTGGTCGGCGCGAACGTCGTCGAGGAACTCGTCGTTCGTGAGTGAGCGCACCACGTCGTCGCGGTCGAGTCCGACCTCCGTTGCGAGATCCGCGAGGTCGTCGATCCGTCCGACGTGCCTGCCCTCGGTGAAGTAGGCCGTCAGCAGGCGCTCCTTCATCTCGAGCTGCTTGCCGCGCGCCTTCGCGTAGTGCAGGAGCTGGTGCGCCTTCACCGTGTTGGTGTGCTTGAGAATGTCGAAGTTGTAGTCGAGCCCCGTCGCCTGGGCGATGCCGGCCACGTTGTCGAGCATGCCCTTGACCTGGTCGGCCGGCATGCCCTTGTGGGTGGAGAGGAAGTCGATCTCGCTGCCGTCGAAGTCGACCGGGGTGTCCGGTGCGAGTTCGAAGCTGTGGTACTCGATGCTCACGTCTGGGGCGTCAGCGCCGGCGGCCTCGGCGAACGCCTGGGCGCCAGCCTCGAATTTACGCTTGCCGATGAAGCACCAGGGGCACGCGATGTCGGACCAGATGTCGATCTTGATTGATTCACTCACACTGGGGCCAACCGGGGTGGTCTCGACTGTATTCCCGCCGCCGCATAGTTCGATGAGCGGATGCCTGCGCCGTCATCGGTCGCGAATGCCGGGTCTGCCGCCACTCAAATGCCGCGGAATGCGGTTACCCGCGAGCCAAAACGCGAATTTGTGGCATATGAAGTGATCCGCGCGGACGCGACGGTTCGGGTCAGGTTCCGGGCTTGTCGACCGCCCCGCCGAACCGCCGGTCGCGGTCCACGTACAGCCCGACCGCCTCCCAGAGGTCCGTTCGAGTGAAGTCTGGCCACAGCCGGTCGAGAAACACCATCTCGGCGTAGGCCGACTGCCACAACATGAAGTTGCTGGTGCGCTGCTCCCCCGAACTCCGCACGAACAGGTCGACGTCGGGCAGGTCGGGAACGTACAGCTGACGCTGGATCGACTTCTCCGTGATGCCGGATGGCTTGAGGGTGCCGGCCGCAACCTGCTCTGCCAGCTGGCGCATGGCATCCGTGATCTCGGTCCTGCCGCCGTAGTTGACGCACATCGTCAGCGTCAGCACGTCGTTGTCCTGGGTGAGCTTCTCGGCGTACTGAAGCTCATTGATAACGGATGCCCACAGGCGCGGTTTGCGGCCGGCCCAGCGAACACGCACCCCCCACTCGTTGAGCTGATCACGGCGGCGGTGCAGCACGTCGCGGTTGAAGCCCATGAGGAAGCGGACCTCATCGGGCGACCTGCGCCAGTTCTCGGTCGAGAACGCGTAGACGGAGAGGTGCTTCACCCCGATCTGGATGGCGCCGGCAACGACGTCGAGCAGTGCCGCCTCCCCCGCACGATGACCCTCAACCCGGGGCAGCCCCTTGCGGTTCGCCCAGCGTCCGTTACCGTCCATGACGATGGCGACGTGCTTCGGGACCGCCGCGGTCGGAACCTCGGGCGGGTAGATGCCCGTCCAGTCGAGGGGACGGAACGGAACGGCATCCTTGTGCGTATATGGTTTGGGCAAAGTTACTGGGCTCGCTCTCGTGACACGTGGACAAGGGATTTCAGGCCGCGCTCGAGATGCCACTGCGTGTATGCGGCAACAACGCCGCTCGCCCGGGACCGGAGCTGGTCGTCTGAGGCGTCGGCGGCATCCCAGTCGCCGGTCAGCAGCGCCGCCAGGAGGGTGATCGTCGCTTCGTCGAGTTTCGGGCTGCCGGGCGGGGAACAGTTCTCGCAGACCACTCCGCCGAGCTGCACCACCATGTGCCGGTGCGGTCCAGGCGCCTGGCAGCGGGCACAGTCGAAAAAGCTCGGCGCCCACCCGGCAAGCGACAGGGCACGGAGCAGGTATGAGTCGAGGATGAGGGTTGCATCATGATCGTGGCGCGACAGCGACCGCAGGGCACCAACGAGCAGGAGGTATTGCTGGAGGGAACCCTCGGACTCGGTGAGCTTGTCAGCCGTCTCGACCATCACCGTTGCCGCGGTGTAGCTCGAGTAGTCGGCGGCGATGAGCGCCCCATATGACGCAAGGCTCTCCGCCTGGTTGATCACGTCGAGAGCCCTGCCCTCGTACAGCTGCAGGTCGGCGACCATGAACGGCTCAAGCCGTGCCCCGAACTTCGATCCGGTGCGACGAACGCCCTTCGCCACCGCGCGGACCTTGCCGTGTGAACGGGTGAGCAGCGTCACGATGCGGTCGGCTTCGCCCAGCTTGTGGGTACGGAGCACAACTCCTTCATCGCGATAAACGGGCACAGTCCAGTATCCCGCTTCCCGCTGGGCGTCCGGTCAGATCGCGGGGCGTGGCCGCTCGAAAAGTCTCGCTGTCGGCGAATCCGACCGCCGGTGAACGCGAAAGCCCCGCTCCCGCCGAGTGGCGGTCGCGGGGCTTTCGGTATCTGAGCGTGCTGCGGGTCAGACCCCGGCAAGCTCACGATCGGGGGTCGACGTGCGGATGGCCCGGTTCACTGCCGAGACGACTGCCTTGAGGGATGCCGTCGAGATGTCGGCGTCGATCCCGACGCCCCACAGACGCCGGTCGCCGACCTGCAGCTCAACGTACGACGCGGCGAGGGCGTCACCCGACGCGCTCAGTGCGTGCTCGACGTAGTCGAACAGCGTGACGTCGATTCCACGATCCCGCATCACGGTAAGGAACGCAGCGATCGGACCGTTTCCTGTCGCGGTCGCCTCGGAGACGGTGTCGCCGTCGCGGAGGTCGATCGTGAGTTCAACCGATCCGGCCAGGCGGCTGGAGGTACGGGTCGACTGCAGCTCAAACCGGCCCCACTTCTCGGCCTCGGTATCGCTCGGCAGGTACTCGTCCTGGAAGATGCCCCAGATGGCGTCGCTCGTGAACTCGCCGCCCTCTTCGTCGGTTTTCGCCTGGACGACGCCGGAGAACTCGATCTGCAGCTTGCGCGGCAGGTCGAGCGCGTGGTCCGTCTTGAGCAGGTAGGCGACGCCGCCCTTGCCCGACTGGGAGTTCACGCGGATAACGGCCTCGTAGTTGCGTCCGAGGTCCTTCGGGTCGACGGGCAGGTACGGAACGGCCCACTTGAGTTCGTTGACGTCCTTGCCCTGCGCCGCCGCGTCGGCGGCCATCGCCTCGAAACCCTTCTTGATGGCATCCTGGTGCGATCCGCTGAACGCGGTGAAAACGAGGTCGCCTGCCCACGGGCTGCGCTCGTGCACCGACAGCTGGTTGCAGTACTCGGCCGTGCGCTTGACCTCGTCGATGTCGCTGAAGTCGATCTGCGGATCGATGCCCTGGGTGAAGAGGTTAATCCCGAGCGCGACGAGGTCGACGTTGCCGGTGCGTTCGCCGTTGCCGAAGAGACAGCCTTCGATGCGGTCTGCACCGGCGAGGTAGCCAAGTTCCGCTGCGGCGATGGCCGTTCCGCGGTCGTTGTGCGGGTGCAGCGAGATCAGAACGTTCTCGCGGTGGTTGAGGTGTCGCCCCATCCACTCGATCGAATCCGCGTAGACGTTCGGGCTTGCCATCTCGACGGTCGACGGCAGGTTGATGATGACCTTGCGTTCCGGGGTCGGTTCGAAGACCTCGAGCACCTGGTTGCAGACGTCGACGGCGTATTCAAGCTCGGTCCCGGTGTAGCTCTCGGGCGAGTACTCGTAGTAGACGGTCGTACCCGGGATGGTCTTTTCCATCTCGCGGCACTTGCGCGCACCGGCGAGAGCGATGTCGATGATTCCCTGCTTGTCGGTGCGGAACACGACTTCGCGCTGCAGGACGCTCGTGGAGTTGTAGAGGTGCACGATCGCCTGCTTCGCACCGGCGATCGACTCATAGGTCCGTTCGATGAGGTGATCACGGGCCTGGGTCAGCACCTGGATCGTGACGTCGTCCGGGATCGCGTCCTGCTCGATGAGGCTGCGCACGAAGTCGAAGTCGGTCTGGCTTGCGCTGGGGAAGCCGACCTCGATTTCCTTGTATCCCATCTTGACGAGCAGGTCGAACATGATCCGCTTGCGTTCGGGACTCATCGGGTCGATGAGCGCCTGATTTCCGTCACGAAGGTCAACGGCACACCAGCGAGGTGCAGCGGTGACCCGCTGGTCGGGCCAGGTGCGGTCGGGAAGCCTGACGTCAAACGTGTCCTGGTACTGGCTGTACTTGTGGATCGGCATGCCCGACGGGGTCTGATTGTTTCGCATTGTCTCTTCTCCTCGCGTGTGATGTTCAGCCAACGATGAACTCCGCGACGAGAGGGCTAAAAGCTAAGCCTCGCCGCGGCAGCTAAGGAGGAGCGCACCGAACAACACGGAATCAGGCTAACACCGATCTCAACCCGATCACACCGCATCTGTGCACTTTGACACCGAATCGTGCCTTTCGATGCAATAGTGCTCGAATTTCTACTCAACAGCGAGGGCCTGAACGGGCGAGATGCGCGTTGCCCGACGTGCCGGTGCGAGAGACGCGACCGTCGCGAGAACAGCGGCCGCAACCGCTGACGCCACGAGCACCAGCCACGGCACACCGGGAAGCGCGAACCCGCCCCCGAGGATCGATCCGAGCAGCGCCTGTGAACCGGCCCAGCCGTAGACAATCCCGAGCACGAGGCCGAAACCCACGGCAGCAACGGTCATCTGAACACTCTCGGCCAGGATCATTGCCCGCACCTGTGCCTTGGTGAACCCGAGCGCCCTCAGGAGGCCGAGCTCGCGTCGACGCTGCATCACGCTCAGCGAGAGGTTGTTCACCATGCCCACGGCCGCGATGAGCGCCGAGAACCCGAAGAGCACGGCGAAGACCCCGATCGTCAGCATCAGAATCTTGTCACTGTCCCCGTAGTCCGCCGGGTACTGCTCCCGGCTTCTCTGGATGATGTCGAAGTAGTTCTGCGCCGCGACCGCAAACATCGTCACGAGGGTGACTCCGATGACGAGGCCGATCGTCGTGCGGGCCGATCGCGCGGGATTTCGGACCGCATTTGCCGCGGCAATCCGCGCGGCCGGCGTTCGTCCGAGCATCCGCCCGACGAGACCGAGCAGCGGCGGCATGAACACCGGTGCAGCAAGAACAATGCCGGTGAAGGAGACGATGCCACCGAGCATTCCAACGAGGACGCCGAGCATGCTGACGAGACCGAGCACGACACCCGCTGCGAGCAGCAGCAGGCCAATGCCGATCAGCGTGAACGCGATGCCGTTCCGCACCGGGCGGGCACGGGTCTCTTCCTTCGACGGCTCCACCGACGCAGCCGCGGCCTGAACCGGAGTGACGTCGAGCACTCGCCGCGACCCGATCCAGGCCGCGAGCCAGGTGACGAGCGCGACCGCGACGAGCGGCGCACCGAGCGCCGGTGAGATCAGGCCGTAGTCCAGATCCGGGATGCCGCCGGTTGCGATTCCGACGGCGACGCTCGCCGCAGTGACAGCGACACCGAGAACGAACCCGGTGAGAGCACCGAGGAGGCCGACAACGAGTCCGTCGGCCGCGATTTGTACCCGGAGACGAGCCGCACTCGACCCGATCAGCCGAAACAGCGCGAGTTCGCGGGTCTGGCCGGCGATCACCGTGCTCACGGTGTTGGACGTCACAAGCGCGCCGACGAAGATGGCGATGCCGAAGAAGACGACGGAGACAAGTGCGAGTGCGACCTGAACCGAGTTTCTCTGGCCAATGTCATCACCGGCGATGAGGACGGTGAGCAGACTCGTCCCCTGCACGAGGATCGTTCCAAAAGCGCCAGAAAGTGCGGCGACAAGGAACGTTGAGCCATACCGCCGCAGCCTGCCCCTCACGCCCGACCCTCCATGGCGAGCATGTAACCGGAGATGTTCTCCGGCGATTCTTTGCCGAGTTCGTGCACGATGCGACCATCGGCGAGGATGAGCGTCCGGTCGGCGTAGCTCGCCGCGATTGGATCGTGGGTGACCATCGCAATCGACTGCCCGAATCGGGCGCACGCGTCGGCGAGAAGGGCAAGGACCTCGCGACCGGTGCGGGAGTCGAGGTTTCCGGTTGGCTCGTCGGCGAAGACCAGATCGGGCCTCGTGGCCAGCGCCCGGGCGATCGCGACGCGCTGCTGCTGACCGCCGCTGAGCTCGTGCGGCCGGTGCGTCAGCCGTTCGGTGAGTCCGAGGGATTCGCAGAGCGTCGCGATCCACGCCTGTTCCTCGGCCGTCGGGGTGTGGCCATCGAGTTCGAAGGGCAGGAGGATGTTTGCGCGTGCATCGAGCGTCGGAACCAGATTGAACGACTGGAACACGAACCCGATCCTGCGCCGCCGCAGCCGGGTGAGCGCGGTGTCGTCGAGGTGGGTGATCTCGGTGTCTCCGAGCCACGCCGAGCCGCTGCTCGGCTGGTCGAGGCCGGCCATGATGTGCATGAGCGTGGATTTACCCGAACCGCTCGGTCCCATGATCGCGGTGAATTGCCCGCGACGGATGCCGATCGACACGTCGTCGAGCGCCACCACGGCGCCCTGCCCGTCACCGAATCGCTTGCTCAGGTTGCTCACGCGTGCCGCGAGGCCCATGTCTGTCGTCGTTATTCGCATAATCACAGGCTAGAAAGCGGATGCTTCCCGTCGCGTCGGCCGGGAGGGTGATCACGGTCATCCTCCCGGATGACCTTCGCATCAGGGTGTCGGTGTTTCCGGCGTGATGAGGCCGTGCTCGTAGGCGAAGATGACGAGCTGCACCCGGTCGCGGAGCGACAGCTTGCCGAGCACCCGTGAGATGTGGGTCTTCACCGTTGCTTCGCTGAGGAACTCCCCCGCCGCGATCTCCGCGTTGCTCATTCCGCGGGCGGCGAGAGCGAAGATGCCCTTCTCCCTCGCGGTAAGCGTGTGAAAACCCTCGGGGACAGTCCGAGTGGGGGCATTTCCCCCGAAGTGGCTGAACAGCGCCCGGGTGGCGCCTGGCGCGATGACGGCATTGCCCGCGTGCACCGTGCGGATCGCGGCAAGCAGGAACCCAGGATGCGTGTCCTTGAGCAGAAATCCGCTCGCACCCTGCCGCAACGCATGTGCGGCACCCTCGTCGAGGTCGAATGTCGTGAGAACGATGATGCGGGGAGGAACCGTGCCGGCGGCATCCGCTGCTTCGAGGATGGCGATCGTTGACTGGATGCCGTCCATCACCGGCATCCGGACGTCCATCAGAATGACATCGGGCTTCGTTTCCTGAGCGAGCGCGAACGCGGCCCGACCGTCACCGGCTTCACCGACGAACTCGAAGTCCGGTTGCGAGCTGATGAGCATGCGGATGCCGGCGCGGAACAGTTCCTGGTCGTCGACGAGCGCAACCCGGATCTTCTCCCCCGTCACCGGAGGGCTCCCGCCGGGCTCGGCACCGGGACAAACGCCGTGACAACGAAGAGCCCGCCATCCGTCGTCTCAGCCGTGAGCCAGCCGCCGACGAGAGCCGCGCGTTCGTGCATCCCTGGGACACCATGTCCGAATGCATCGGGCGAGCTGACGACGGATGCCACGGGGTTGATCACACGGACGGCCACCCCTCGATCCTGCCACGTCACATCCACCTGCACGGGTTCGTCTCGCTTGCCGTGCCGGAGCGCGTTGGTCAGCGCCTCCTGAAGAATCCGGTAGATCGCGATCTGGTGGCCGGTCGGAAGCGGGTGTTCCGCCCCCGTCGTTGTGACGCGCAGGTCGAGTCCGGCTCCGCGCATCTGGTCGAAGAGGGCCTCGAGGTCGGTGAGCAGCGGTTGTGGACCTTCACCCTGCCGGTGCCGCAACTCGGCGAGGAGCAACCTGACGTCGCCGAGGGCGCTTCGGGCGGTTTCGGCGATTGTCGCCAGCGTCCCGTCCATGGCCTCGGGGTCGCCTTTCTGTGCGTACCGCGCACCATCCGCCTGGGCGATGACAACCGCCAGGGAGTGCGCGACGACGTCGTGCATGTCGCGGGCGATGCGGTTGCGCTCCTGCTCGACGACAACGCTCTGCTGCGCCAGACGCTGCTCTTCCTGCGCCTGGATCCGGCGGCGGCTCTCGACCTTGGCGTCGCGGGAGGTGCGGACGAGCAGACCAATGGTCCAGGCGAGGGTGAACACGAAAATCGCGGCGATCGATCCGAAGAGCGAGGCGATCACGATCGTCGGGAGAGTGTGGAGATTCTGGAGACCGTTGCCCGTGGCGACGAGCGTAAACGCCGTGTATGTCGCCGCGAGCACTCCGCCGCCGATGGCCGAAGCGAGGCCGGCCCACCGCACCCAGGTCACTCCGTAGCATCCGGTGGTATAGAGCACAGCGAGGATGGCAATGTTGGAGGGAACCGGCTGCATGCCGTTGGTCAGTTGGACGACAACCGCCAGCCAGGCGACCCCGAGTGCCAGAGCCGGTGACATCCGGCGCAGTGCGAGTGCCGCGGTCATTCCCATGGCAACGAACACCGGGGCAATTCCGTCGCTGAACGGCAGCTCAACGGATGCAACGATGAGCCCGAACAGCGCCGCGACGACAATATCGACGGTGATTTGCGGCGGAGAGAGACGACGGAACATCCCTCAACGCTAGTTGCCGTCACGGCCGCGGCGCTGCTCTTACCGGTTTAACGCGGTGAAGATCATCCTTCAGATGTACGGCTGACTAGAACCCGAGACGACCGAGGAGCTTGGGGTCACGCTGCCAGTCCTTCGCGACCTTGACCCGGAGGGAGAGGAACACCTGCTTGCCGACGAGCTTCTCGATCGGGATGCGCGCCTGCTGCCCAACGTCCCGAAGCCGAGAACCACCCTTGCCGATGATGATGGCCTTCTGGCTGTCACGCTCAACGAAGATGTTGGCGTAGATGTCGAGGATGTCCTTGTCCTCACGGTCGATCATGTCGTCGATCGTTACCGCGATGGAGTGCGGCAGTTCATCGTGGACGCCCTCGAGGGATGCCTCACGGATGTATTCGGCGATGCGGTCTTCGAGGTTCTCGTCAGTGACGGCATCCGAGGGGTACAGGGGTTCAGACGTCGGCATAAGCGCGATCAGTTCGCGCACGAGAATGTCGAGCTGGAGGTCGTTCGTCGCGGAGACGGGGATGATGAGGTCCCAGTCGCGAAGTTCCTGGATCGCAGCGAGCTGTTCCGCTGTCGTCGGCCGCGGTGCGGCGTCGATCTTCGTGACGATGGCGACCTTCTTGGCCCGCGGGTACTGGTTGAGCTGCTCGTTGATGAACTTGTCGCCTGGGCCGATCTTCTCGTTGGCCGGAACGCACAGGCCGATGACATCGACATCGCTGAGGGTCGACTGTACGAGGTCGTTGAGCCGCTCACCGAGGAGGGTCCGTGGCCGGTGGATGCCCGGGGTGTCGACGATGATGAGCTGGCCGGTGTCCTCGTGGACGATTCCGCGGATGGCCTTGCGGGTGGTCTGCGGCTTGGAGCTCGTAATCGCGACCTTCTGGCCGACGAGAGCGTTGGTCAGTGTGGACTTGCCGACGTTGGGCCTGCCGACGAACGAAACGAACCCGGCGCGGTACCCGGTGTCGGGAAGGATCTCCCGCTCCGGCTGGACGTGTTCCGCCTCGACCGGTGCGGACTGTGCCGTTTCTGGCTCACCCTCGGCGTTGCTCTCGGGGTTGGACTGTTCTGTCTGATCGTCATGTGTCATGACTACTTCTCCTCTGATTGGTCGAAAGATTGCTGCACATCACGAAGAGCTTCGGTTCGCTCGACGAGGATGGTGCTGACGCCCTTACGGCGTCCTTCTGTGCGTTCGGCGGTGAGGACGAGACCATCGGTCTCGACCCTCGATCCCGCAACGGGGAGCCTGCCGAGGTGCTTGGTGAGGAGGCCGCCGACGGAGTCGACCTCGTCATCGTCGAGTTCAAGGTCGAACAGTTCGCCCAGTTCATCGACGGCGAGTCTCGCGTTGACGCGATACCTGCCGTCACCGAGGTCTTCAACCTCGGTGCTGTCGGCGTCGTACTCGTCGGAAATGTCACCGACGAGCTCTTCGAGAAGGTCCTCGAGCGTCACGAGGCCGGCGATTCCGCCGTATTCGTCGACGACCATGGCGAGGTGATTCGACTCGAGCTGCATCTGCTGCAGCAGCGAGTCCGCCTTCTTCGACTCGGGCACGAAGAGGGCCTCGCGGGCGAGACTACGAACGGTGACGTTGTTCGCCTTGGCATCGCCCTCGTGGACCAGCCGCACGACATCCTTCAGGTACAGGATGCCCACGACGTCGTCGACCTCACCGTCGGTGACGGGAACACGCGACACTCCGGTACGCAGGAAGAGGCTCATCGCCTGCTGGACCGTCACCGAGGCATCCACGGTAACCATGTCAGTGCGCGGGATCATCACCTCACGCACGACGGTTTCGTTGAACTCGAAGATGCTGTGGATCAGTTCACGGTCGTCCTCCTCGAGGACGTCCAGTTCCGTCGCCTCGTCCACCATGCTGAGCAGCTGTTCCTCGCTCGAGAACGATGCGCCGCGGTCAACGCCGGGAGTGACCCGGTTGCCAAAGGCGACGAGCGCGTTGGCGAGCGGCCCGAGCAGCACGCGGATGAAGTGCACCAGGGGGCCGGTGAACTTCACAATGGTGTCGGCGTGCGTGCGCCCATAGCTGCGCGGGCTCGCACCGACGAGAACGAACGATACGGCCGTCATGATGAGCGCGGAAAGCAGAAGCACGAGCCACTGCTCGTCGATGCTGAACGCGAAGCTCAGCGTGACGAGCACCGCCGCCGTCGTCTCGGCAAGGATGCGGATGAAGTTGACGGCGTTGAGGTGCGCGGTTGGGTCATCAGCGATCGCCTGCAGCGCCGCCGATCGCCGGGATGTCGAAGCGAGTTCTGCGAGGTCAGCCCTCGACTTGACTCCGATCGCAGCGTCGACAGCCGCCATGAGGCCGCCGAACGCGACGAGGAGAACCGCGACGGCAATAAACCAGAAGAGTGTCATGGTTTAGCGACGGCGCTCCTCAACGCTGAACCCGAGCAGGATGTCTCGCTGGATGCCGAACATTTCTCGTTCTTCGTCCGGTTCGGCGTGGTCGAATCCGAGCAGGTGCAGGATGCCGTGGGTTGTCAGCAGGAGAAGCTCCTGGAGCGTGGAGTGGCCCCCCGTCTCCGCCTGGCCTTCCGCAACCTGCGGGCACAGCACGATGTCGCCGAGCAGTCCGGCGGGGGTCGGCGCATCTTCGGTGCCTGGACGCAACTCGTCCATCGGAAAGCTGAGCACGTCTGTGGGGCCAGGCTCGTCCATCCACTGA
>JAZQRG010000320.1:0-3183 GCA_045629445.1 Mycetocola sp.
GCACAGCTGGCCCTGGCCTGGCTGCTCGCGCAAGGCGATGACATCGTCCCCATCCCCGGCACCCGCAGCATCACCCGCCTCGAGGAGAACCTCGGAGCCGCCGACGTCACGCTCAACGCCGACGACCTCGCCCGAATCCAGGAGCTCGTTCCGAACGGTGCGTATGGCGCCCGCTACGTGGACGAGCATCTCCCCAGCTGGACCTGAGCCGCGGCATCCGTTCGGCTCCGTGAAGTACAGGAGTGGCGGCGGAACGCGTGGAGTTGCACCTTCCGTAGCGTTATGTGGTTCGGTGGACTCACGTCCTCCCCACTGAAGAAGGTCCCGCTCATGCACTCGTCCTTTGTTCCGCCGCGCCAGGTCAAGATCGGTGACGCGGCTTCATTCGTCGGCACCACGCCGCGGGCGATCCGCCATTACCACCAGATCGGACTGCTCCCCGAGCCCGAGCGCGGCCATGACGACCGCCGCCGCTACGGTTACGAAGAGATGATCCGGCTCCTGTGGATCCGCAAGATGGCCGACGCCGGGATCGCCCTGGCAGACATTCGTGACGCTTTTGCTCACTCGGCTCCTGCTGATGCCGACAGCAACGACGACGTAGCAGGCGTGCTGGATCGGCTGGAGAAAACCCTCGCCGCTCAAGAAGCGGAGGTGCAGCGGCAGCGGACTGCGGTGCAGCGCATGCGTACCCAAGGCGGAAGGATGGGACTGCTCTCGGACTTCGTCACCAGCCGCCTCACGAGCCTGCCCGAGGGTTCCCTGCGTCAGGCGGACCTGGACAACTTGTTGGTCATTGAGCGGATCTTCGGTCCGCTTGGTGCGGCTGTCAACGCAACCCGTTACATCGCCGTGGCCACCCATCCGGGTTTGAGGGAGGAATCTGATCGCGTTGAGGCCGCCGAGGAAGCGCTCGACGACTCGGTCGCTGTCGACGACCCTCGCGTCGCACAGGTGGCTGCCGAACGGCACGCGTTCGAACTGATGCTGAATGCCGTCATTGACGACTCCAGCCTGATGCAGATCGTCGATTCCTGGGAAGCCTTACACCCCGCTACCGCTGAAGAAGATGAGAACGAGGCCAGCCAGGGCCCTGGCAGGAAAAAAGGGTCCATGGGCCTGGTGGAAGCCGTCGGAAAGATGCCATACGACTTCTCCCCGGCTCGTCTGCGGTGCATGGAATTGGCGGAAGAACTCGCCGCCAACGAGCCGCAGGAATCTTGAGCTAGCGGAATGCCGGGTTTTCTCGGGGAATCACCGCACTTGCGTCGCCGAGAACTGCAGCCGAGGGTGCGCGTAGAACTCCTGCGCCTCGATGAGCTGGAGTTCTCGTTGGCCCGACTTGTAGGTGAGTTCGATGAGGTCGAACACGCTTGAGGCGGTGCGTTCGAGAGCGACGGCGGCGCTCCCGGTTTCGCGATAGTGCGCCGAGAACAGGGCGGCAGTCACATCGCCAGACCCATTCGCCTTGAACGGCAGGTGCGGGGTGCGGACGATCCAGGCGCCCTCGCCGTCGCCGGCGAGCATCTCGATGGTGCCTTCCTCGCGATCGGGCTGCTCAACACTCGTGACGAGCACGGTCGACGGTCCCATCGCGCGAGCGAGGTCGACGGAGTCCAATGTGTCGGCGAGGGTCAGCGGCTCCGTCCCCGTCAGATAACCCAGCTCGAACTGGTTCGGCGTGATGATGTCGGCGACTGGAACGACCCGGTCGCGCAGCAGGTCAGGGATCTCCGGCGCGACGAAGCATCCGGACTTTGCGTTGCCCATCACCGGGTCACACGCGTAAAGCGCCGACGGGTTCGCCTTCTTCACCCGCGTCACCGCGTCGACGATGACTTCACCGATACCCGTGCCGCCCTGGTATCCCGAGAGCACGAGGTCGATTTGAGGCAGGATGCCGCGCTCTTCGATTCCGAGGATCACGTCCTTCACTTCATCGGGCGAGATGAGCGACCCACGCCACGCGCCGTAACCGGTGTGGTTCGAAAAGTTCACCGTGAACACCGGCAGCACCTCCACCCCGATTCGCTGGAGCGGAAAAACGGCGGCCGAATTGCCGACGTGCCCGTAGGCGACAGCCGACTGGATAGAGAGAATCTTCACGGAACCCATCCTGCCGCTACTTCGCAGCAACACCAGCCATTGATACCGGGACGTTCCTCTATCCCCGCGAAAACCGCTTAGCCAGACAGCCGGTCAAGCAGTGCCAGGTCGTGCAGGTCAACGTCGCGTAACTCATAGCCGGCGTGCAGCTGTCTCAAGCGGTGCGCGGTCGCGACGACCACCGCGCGGCCGTCGATGAATCCGGTCGTGCGTTCCGCGGCAGGATGCCGGAAGATCACCTCGCCGCCCAGACCCCGCTGGAGACCGTTGCCATCAACGTCGAGCATCAGGGGGTGAAGGTCAACGCGCTGACTCCCGCACCTCATTTCGATTCGTGAGGGGAACCAATCCAACTCGGGGACGTAGCCTCGATCCGCGAGCCAGGAGCGGGCAGCTTCCAGCGCGGCCTCGTCGAGGAAGAGATCAAGATCACGGTGAGCCCGGGTTTGCCGCCCCACCAGGGCGTCGACCGCCCAACCGCCGTTGACTTGATAGACGACGTGGTGCTTCTCAAGCCAATCGACGATAGCGACCACCTCGGCCGCGGTGGTGCCGTGATTAGCCCGTTCTCGATTTGCCACGATCCCAGTCTCTTCGATCAGCTGTGGCGTTGTCCCTCGGCGGTATCCCCGCTTCGACGGGCGCCGGCAAGAGGTGACTGAGATCGACCCATACTGTCGGTGGCAGGTTGACGTCGGCGGGTCGCGGTTCGTACATGTGGTTTCTCCTGGATGGGTCGTGCGGCGTTTGTGAGCGGGGTGGTGAGTCGACGGGCATCTAGTCGTCGCCGTCGAAGAAGCCGCCATCGAGGATCCGGTTGTATCGCAGGCGGAGTGCGCGCTCGGTACTCGCCGCAACGGTCGCCACGGTGAGGGACACGTTCGCCCAGGCCGGGAGCTGGACGGGGCTGGAAAACGTGCCGAATAGCTCAGCGACCGGCGGGGCCTGTGCGATGAACTCCACAATTTGCGGCGCTCCAAGCACGAGCGCGACCACGAGTATGGTTCCCGACGCCATGCCGATAGCCCGGCTCAGCGCCGGGTTGGTCCGGTCGAGGTAAGCGCGTCGTCCTTCGGC
>JAZQRG010000321.1:0-16871 GCA_045629445.1 Mycetocola sp.
CCGACTTACCCAGGCGGCAGTCAATTCCGGCTCAACGACTGCGACAGGCCGTCACGCTGGAATGCTCGTTCGCCGAACCCTCATCATCACACTCCTGCTGATGCTTGTCGCGCCATTACTCTGGTCGGCCGCCACCGGCCAGCGCGCCCTCCCTGTTGACGGGCTGTCTCACGCCCGTGCCGCGGTCGCTGTCATCGTCCCGACCAACGGCATGCCGAAGGTTGGTGAAACCGTGGCTGTCCACGCGTCGACGGCGAGTTCCGTTGTTGTCGGCCTCGTTGACGAAGTCGGCAACGGCACCATGGCGCTCCGCGACGCCGTCCGCTCCGACAACTGGACGGCATCCGTCGCCGACGTCCGGGGCACGGTACTCGCGGTGTTCGAAGGGCCGTTTGTTCGATTCCTCGCCGGACTTCACCCGCTGATGACGAGCACCGTGATCATTCTGCTGATCATCACTCTCGTCGCCATCCCGCTTCGCGTGGAAGAAACCGACGAGGTGACTGTCCACGCGCCGTTGGGGCGGCACATCAAGCAGTTCAGCGATCTCGGCCGCGGCTAACCAGCGCGCGCTGCGCCTGGAGCCGCTGGCCTCGGTTAGTCCTGGACGGGGACGGTCTGATCCTCGGCGTCCGAACCGGCGTAGTTGCCGGTCTGGCCGGATGGCTTGGCGCCCCCAGCGTCGTCTGCGCCGTCGACCGAACTGTCGGAACCGTGCATGTCGCTGTCTGCGGTCGTTCCGTCATCCGGCGGGGTCTCGAGCGACGAGTGATCAGCGGCATCCTCGTTCTTGGCCTCTTCGTAGTTGCCGTCGCGCTGGCCCTGATCTGGCAGCGCCGGGAGAGTGTCGTTTCCGTTTTCGGTTGGGTTCTGCTCGGCCACGGGAGGTCCTTTCGTTCACGATTCACACCGAGGCTACCCACAGGGCCGCGTAATCACACCGCTCTTTCATTGTGACGTGATTCGGTGTATGTTTCTGCGCTCGCCCGCGGCTACAACCGACCGGTCAGGTTGCGGTGGAACGACATCGACCGGTCGTCGAGCCCGGTGAACCGCACGGTCGCGCCGTGGGAGGCGTACTTCGCTTCCACCGAGTCGAGCACGGCAACGGTGGATGCATCCCAGATCTGCGATTCACTGAAGTCGACGGTAACGTCGGCCGGGTCCTGCCCGTAGGAGAACTGTTCGACGAGGTCATTGCTCGAGCCGAAGAAGAGCGGGCCGCTCACCGCGTACCGCACACTGGTGCCGTCGTCGGAGAGCGCCCTCGACACCCGAACCACGTGGGCTACACGGCGCGCGAAGAGCACCATGGCGAGCAGGGCGCCGGCGGCGACGCCGATGGCGAGGTTGTGGCTCACGACGACGACCGCGACCGTCGTCAGCATCACGACCGTCTCGGGAATCGGCATCCGTTTGAGCGTCGACGGCGCGACGCTGTGCCAGTTCACCGTCGTGATCGCGACGATCATCATCACGGCGGCGAGAGCGACCATCGGAATCTGCTCCATGACATCGCTCAGAACGGTGACCAGCAGGAGGAGCACGACACCGGCGACAAAGGTCGAGATGCGCGTGCGGGCGCGGCCGAGTTTCACGTTGACAACGGTCTGGCCGATCATCGCGCAGCCGGCGATGCCGCCGTAGAACCCGGCGAGGATGTTTGCGATGCCGAGCGCCCAGGATTCACGGTTCTTGGCGGAACGCGTTTCGGTGATGTCGTCGACGAGTTTGGCCGTGAGCAACGTCTCCATGAGACCGACGAAGGCGACGCTGAGAGCGGTCGGCCAGATGATCGAGAGGGTCTCGAGGTTGAGCGGCACGAGCAGCTGGGTGATGCCCGGCAAGCCGCCGGCAATGTCGCCCTCGTCGCCGACCGTGGGAACGGCGAGGTGGGCAACGATGGTGATCGTGGTCACAACAACGATGGCGACGAGCGGAGCGGGAACGGCTGTTGTGATTTTCGGGAGGACGAGCACGATGACGATCGTCAGCGCGAACAGCGGGTAGACGAGCCACGGCTGGCCGAGGAGGTGTGGCACCTGTGCCGTGAAGATAAGGATGCCGAGGGCATTCACGAACCCGATCATCACGGAACGTGGAATGAACCGCATCAGCCTGGCGAGGCCGGTGACGCCGAAGAGCACCTGGATGAGGCCGGCAAGAACGACAGCGGGCAGCAGGTATTCGACTCCGTGGTCCTTAACCAGCGGAGCGACGACGAGGGCGACAGCTCCGGCGGCGGCGGTGATCATCGCTGGGCGACCGCCGAGGAACGACATCGAGACCGCCAGGACAACGGATGCCACGAGGCTGACCTTCGGATCGACGCCGGCGATCACCGAGAAGGAGATGACCTCGGGAATGAGTGCGAGGGTCGTGACGATGCCGGCAAGTACTTCGACACTCAGCGTCTTCGGGTTCCTCAGCGTGGAGAGGACGGTTGGTGCGAGGGGAGCGCCGGAACGGGCGACGGGGGGTGTTGACGACACCGATCAACTGTATGCGATCGGCGCCGAGCCCTACGCTGGAACCGTGCCCTCTTACCGCGTGACCATTGGGATTGGCAGGCTCGCTCCCGGGGTAAGCCCTGACGCCGTGCTTCCCGCCGCTGCGGCAGCAGCGGCTGAGCTCGCCGTCGTCGAAGCGTCAGACATCGCCGTTGTCTCCGGGGCTCCGCGCCTCGTCGTGCGGTTCGCAGGGGAGGACGACGCCGAGGCTCTGTTCGTCGGAAGTCGGGTGGTGAACGCGGTGCGGGTTCTCGCTGAGCCCCTGAACTGGGGAGTCACCGTCGGCAATAAAGGCCGTTGGCATCTGGTGCGATAGCCCGTAAATGCGGGATAGTACCGCCGCGCACGATCCACCGGCCACACCGGGATGTGGGGTAGTGGCGCTGCCCCGTTGCCCTTACCGTTGGAGTCCCATGTCAGATGCTCGACCCGAGCGCCCGAACGCTCCTCACCCGCCCGTGCTCTTCGGGCGCGCCCGCCACGTCGCGGAGATTTCGCGAGCAGCCGAATCCGTCGAGACCGGAGCCCAGTTTGTGCTCATCGAGGGCGAGTCGGGATTCGGCAAGACGGCGCTCCTGCGTGAAGCCCTCACCCTGCTTCCGCCGTGGCCCCGGTACCACGCCGTTGCCGACGCATACGAGCGCGCGCTGCCGTACGGCGTGCTCAACCAGCTCCTCGCGCCGTTCGACCAATCCACCCTGCCACCCGTTCTTGCAAACGGAATCGACCCGGACGTGTCGACGCTCACCGCCGGGGCTGCGCTCCTCTCGCTCATCGATGGGAGCACGGGCCCCGCGATCATCGTCATCGATGACGCGCAGTGGGTCGATGAACAGTCCGCGAGGGCGCTCTGGTTCGCTGGCAGACGATCACTTCATGACCGCCTGTTCATTCTCGTTGCGGCCCGGCCTGCCTCGACCGACCTGCTGACCCAGATTCGGAGATTCGTTGTCGACGGGCAGCGCGGCATCCGTGTCTCCGTTCACGGGCTGTCGGCCGACAACGTGATCGAGCTCGTGTCCTCCCGCCTCGGCGTGCTCATACCGAGGCGCACCGCGCGTCGCCTCGTTGGTGCCACAGACGGCAATGCGCTCCACCTCCATGCGATCGTTGATCGGGTGGCGTCAGCGCCAGACGCCGTTGTCGAACTGGAGCGGCGTCTCGGTGACGGTGTTCTTCCGCTCGCTCCAGGGTTCGAACTGATCACCCGTGAGTCGATGGAGCGGCTCAGTGACGCCGCGCGCACCGTGGTCGAACTCATCGCGGTTTTCGACGGACGTGCCACCGTGAGCCTGGTTGGTGCTGCTGCCGGCCGCCTGGCTTCCCCCGTCGCCGCGGATGAGGGGATCGACGAGGCGATTGAATCGGGAATGATCGAAACTACCGAGGCGAACGGCCCGGCGGAGTTGCGTCTTTCCCACCAGCGTGTCGGTGACGCGGTACTGGCGGCGCTGCCTCTTCGAAAACGGCAGGACCTCCACCGGGCTGTTGCCGAAGTGGTCGGTGGTGACAGGGCACTGCGCCACATGGTCCGCTCAGCCCATGGCCCCGACGATGCACTCGCGGCCGTTCTCGATCGAGCGGCGGACGACGCGCTCCGACACCGTGAATCGGAACGAGCTGTGCGGTATGGCCTGTGGGCGTCGTCGTTGTCGAGTTCTCCCGTCGGTCGGCACGAACGGCTCATCCGAGCGGGGGTCACCGCGATCGCAACCCAGCGCTTTGGTCTCATAATTTCGGCGATACCTGAGTTCAGCAATCTCCCGGCCGGGGTTGAACGCGACCTGCTTCTTGGCAGCGCCACTTACGCGGCCGGTGACATCATCTCGGCACGGACGTCGCTCTTCCGGGCGGCAAACAGTAAGCCGTCCCGCCTCCGTGACCACGCCATCATCGGCCTTGCGAACCTTGCCATCGTCTACCTCGAGATCGAGGCCCACCGCTTTGACGTCGTCTGTAGGGCTGCGGAAGCCATCCTGTGCGCGGTTGCGGCCATCCGCGCGGATCCGCTCGCCGTGCGAGAGCACGTCGGCCCCCTTGACCTCGATGAACTGGAGGGAACCGCGCTGACGTGGTTGACCTTCGCCCAGTGGCGTTCGGGAGCAGAAGAGTTTGTCGAGCCCCGGCTCACTGAGCAGATCGCGAGAGCGCAGGTCTCGGGTTTCGAGCCGCGTCACGCCGGAATGCTTGTCATCCGAGGCAGCATTCGCCGCCAGCAGGGCCGACTCGACGATGCCATCAGCGACCTCGAACGGGGGATCGAACTGACCGACACCATCAACCCGACCCTTGCACCGTTCGCCCGGATCGAACTGGCGCTCGCCCAGTTTCGGCAAGGGCGCTGGGACGACGCCGCAACGACGGCGGCTGTCGCACTGTCGCTCGCCGATGACTTCGGTGGAACCTGGACGCACAGCAACTGTTACGTTGTCGCCGCCCTCGTGCCCGCAGCGAGAGGCGAGCTCGGATCGCACCACCTCAAGATCCCTGAGGTTGGCGTCACGCGCCCCGCCGTCGACGAGAGCCTCACGCTGCTCGTTGAAGCCGTTGCCGCGAGGGCAGCGGGCGACCGAGGGGCCGTCCTCCGAATCGCGCGCAAAGCATTCGCGACACTGAGTCCGCGAGACGAGGTGGAGAAGGTGTGGTGGACCGAAATCCGCGATGAGGCGTCACGGCCGACTCGTCGTGCCGTTCCGCCGAAGGATCCATTCAGTGTGCTCAGCGGGCGGGAGCGGGAGGTGGCCCATCTCGCGGCCCAGGGCCTGACCAACCGGGAGGTGGCTCAGCGGCTCTACGTCACGGTGAAGGGCGTTGAGTACCACATGGGAAACGTGCTCGCCAAGTTGCACCTCACCTCGCGTCGCGGCATCCGGACCCTCCTCGATGGGCGCGGAACGTCTCAATCGGGAGAGTCTGAGAAAACCCTGACTAGGGATGCCCCCTAGTGTGCCTGGCGCGACGCTCGTTCACACTGAGTGAGTAGCTTCGCGTCGGTCGGTGTTCTCGTGGGGCAGCTTGAACACCGATTGCGCGGAGCTCAATCTCTGTCACCGACTCCCCATCGTTCACCGGGCCCTCTCGGCCGCCCGTTACGATTGGACCCATGGTGAGTATGGCTGAGTCGTTGGTGCGCCTGTCGGAACTTGCCGCTTCGCCGGTTGTCTCGAAGGTGGCATCCGCATTCGCCGATGCCGGATTTGAGCTCGCTCTCGTCGGCGGTCCGGTTCGGGACGCGATGCTTGGTCGGGACGTCACCGACCTTGATTTCACCACCAATGCCTCACCCGATGAGATCCTCGCCGTCGTGAAGCCGGTGTCGGACGCCCAGTGGGACATCGGCCGCGAGTTCGGCACGATCGGTGCGCGTGTGACGGCTGGCGGAATAACCGAAACCGTTGAGATCACGACATACCGCGCTGACGCCTATGACGGTGTCACCCGCAAACCCGTCGTCGCGTTCGGCGACAACCTCGAAGACGATCTCCGCCGTCGTGACTTCACCGTCAATGCGATGGCTTTCCGGGTGCCCCAGAAGGTGCTCGTCGATCCGTACGGCGGTGTCGAAGACCTGCTCGCGCACACGCTGCGCACTCCGAGTGCGCCAGAGGTCAGCTTCGGAGACGACCCACTGCGGATGCTCCGAGCCGCCCGCTTCACCGCCCAGCTTGGCTTCGTCGTCGATCCGGCAACAGCGGCGGCGATGACACAGATGGCGGACAGCATCCGTATCGTCTCGGCCGAACGCGTTCAGGTGGAACTCTCCAAGCTGCTACTCACCGACTCTCCCCGGGCCGGGATCGAGCTCCTCGTCGACAGCGGGCTGGCGTCGATCGTGCTGCCGGAGATCCCCGCGCTGCGGTTGGAAATGGACGAGCATCACCACCACAAGGACGTCTATCAGCACTCGCTGACGGTGCTCGAGCAGGCCATTGGCTACGAGAAGTCACGGCACCCGGGCGAAGCGCCCGATCTCACCTTGCGGCTGGCTGCGATTCTTCACGACATCGGAAAGCCAGCGACCCGTCGGCTCGAGCCGGGCGGAGCGGTGAGTTTCTACCACCACGACATGGTCGGCTCGAAGCTCGCAAAGAAGCGACTGACCGCGTTGCGCTTCGACAACGACACGGTCAAGGACGTCGCGCGGCTCATCGAACTGCACCTGCGCTTCTTCGGGTACACCGAGGGCGCGTGGACCGACTCAGCGGTGCGGCGCTACGTGCGCGACGCCGGCCACCTGCTCGAACGCCTGCACATCCTCACTCGGGCAGATGTCACCACCCGCAACCGGCGGAAGGCCGACCGACTTGGGTTTGCCTACGACGACCTCGAGACCCGTATCGCCGAGTTGCGTGAGCAGGAGGAGATGGAGGCGGTCCGCCCGGATCTCGACGGCAACGCCATCCAGCGGATCCTCGATATCCCGCCGGGGCGCGATGTCGGTGAAGCGTACAAGTGGCTGCTTGAGCTGCGGCTCGATGAGGGTCCTCTCGGTGAGGAAGAAGCGGAACGCCGTCTGCGCGCGTGGTGGGCTGATCGGTCAGCGTCCGTCTGACCACTGGCTGAGCTCGGCCATGGGGCTGACCTGGTTCGTTGAGCTGAGAAATAATCACCTGCGATTAAGGGGGAGTCAAGCCCCTTTTGATCGAGTTCCTCCGCACCTAGTTTGAGGTTCACCGCGTACTCAACGCAGCGTACGAATGTCAGGAGGATCTCATGCGCATCTCTGCCGAGCGAGTTCAACCAACGACCGGATCCAGGCACAGGGGTAAGTCGGACGCGACGTGGCATGTCCATATCCGGCTTGAGAGCGACAAGGTTGAGCGCGAGGTCGAGCTTCACCTTGACCACATCGCGAAGGACGTGGAGAAAGTTCTCCTCAACGGGCGCCACATTGGCTTCGTCCACCACGTCAAGCCGGTCTATGTTGCTCTGACCGGTCCCGATCTGGCACGTGCCGTCGAGATTTCGCAGAAGCTCACCCTCGATGGGAGCATCCGTGCGCTCCTCGACACGGTACCGATCGAGACGCTCACGACGAGCTGATCCGAACCGGCACCTGCCGGAACCACAGACACCCTGGTCGGGTCGGGCGGGGGCACGATCGATCCGACCAGGGGCTTTTTCTTGCCTGGAGGCCTGTCGCCTGTATAGGGCCGCAACCCCCTGTTGCGTCGTCGGTCCCGCGCGTATTGTCGGCAGCATGACAAACTCAAACGACAGAGACGGGCGCGAAACAAGCTCTATTCCAGCCGAGGAATACGACACGGACGAGCGGCGCACGTCTGCATCCGGACTCGAAGACGAGGGCGGAGCGGATTACACGACCACGGGTGATCCGATCGATGACCCCGAGCACATGGCCGAGGAGCACGAGCTTCACGCCACGGTCGGTAACCCGCTCAGCGGTGCCGATGAGAGTGCTGACGACGTCGACCGCACCACACCCGGAAACCCGATCACCTCCGTTGAACACGAGGTCGAGGAAGAGATTCCCCACGCGACCCCCGGCAACAATCCGGTGATTCCCGAGGACTGACGCACCGGCATCCGTCTGGCTCAGTGGTCAGAGCGGCTCCCCGTCAGCATTTACGATTGACGGATGCCCGGAACACTGTTGCAGGGTGCGAACGCGCCTCGCCGGCACCGAGCACATCGATCGAGGAACAACGCGGCTGCATATTCGATGCTCGCTCCGAGCCTCTTCGGAGTTGCAGTCTTCCTTGTGCTTCCCATCCTCGTGGTGTTCTGGCTGAGTTTTCAGAGCTGGGACCTGCTGTCTCCCGTCACACCGGTCGGCTTTGCGAATTATGCCGACGTGTTCAGTGATCCGACCTTCTACAACTCTCTCGCCGTCACGATGTTCTTCGTGGTGATCGTGATTCCGGTCCAAACGGTTCTCGGGGTCGTCGCTGCATCGCTGCTGACCCGTGGACTCCCCGGTTCGTTGTTCTTCCGAACGATCTACATTCTTCCGTGGGTATGTGCTCCGCTCGCTCTCGGCATCGTCTGGCGCTGGATCCTCGCCCCGAGCGACGGGCTGCTCAACGACCTGATCGGTGCGCGGGTGGAGTGGCTCAGCGATCCTGCCCTCGCGCTGCCATCCGTCGCGGCCGTTGTCATCTGGTCGAACGTCGGTTACATCACCCTCTTCTTCATGGCGGGGTTGCTCAACATCCCGACCCAGATCCTGGACGCAGCGCGGATGGACGGCGCCGGGCCGATCGCGACGTTCTTCAGGATCAAGCTGCCGCTGCTCCGGCCGACGACATTCTTCGTGCTTGTCACCAGCGTGATCAGCGTGTTTCAGCTGTTCGACCAGATTTACGCGCTCACCGGCGGCGGACCGTTCGTGGTGACGGATGCCGGCACGTACGGCAGGACGGACGTTGTCGCGTCCCGGATCTACAGCGAAGCCTTCTCCACCTTTGACCTGGGCCACGCCGCGGTGATGGCGGTTGTCCTTCTGGTCCTTCTCGTCGCGATCACCGTCGGTCAGCAGCTCTACTTCGGCAAGAGGACGACCTATGACCTCTCCTAACCGCATCGTTTCCACCGTTGTCGCGTATCTTCTCCTGGGAGCAGCGGCGATCGTGACCCTGGGGCCGTTTCTGCTCAGCCTGATGACGGCGTTCAAGTCGCCCGGCCAGTTCGCGAGTGAGGATTCGCTGTCGTTTCCGGCGCCGCTGGCGCTCGAGAACTTCGTCGCGTTGATCACAGGGCCAGCCGAATTCGGGAACGCCATCCTCGTGACGGTTGCCGTCACATCCGTCATCGTCGTATTCCAGCTCGGCTTCTCCGTGCTCGCAGCATATGCTTTCGCGCGTATCGACTTTATTGGCCGGCGCGCGCTCTTTTGGGTGTATCTCGCGGGACTCATGGTGCCCAACATCGTCCTGGTCATCCCGCTCTACCTGATGATGGTCGAGCTGGGTCTCCGCAATACCTTCTGGGGCCTGGTCCTCCCGTTCATGTTCGGGAGCCCGTACGCGATCTTCCTGCTCAGGGAGTACTTCCGCGGGATTCCGAACGACCTCATCGACGCGGCACGGATCGACGGCGCCGGACACTGGCGGATCCTCGCGAGCATCATCGTCCCCCTGTCGAAGCCGATCCTGGCGACGCTGACCCTCATCACAATCGTCAGCCAGTGGAACAGCTTCCTCTGGCCGCTCGTCATCACCACCGGGCCCGACTGGAGGGTCATCACGGTCGCAACTGCTAGCCTCCAATCTCAGTACAACGGCAATTGGACTCTCGTGATGGCAGCGACGACACTCGCCCTGGTCCCGCTGGTCGTCCTGTTTCTGGTGTTCCAGAAGCAGGTCGTCCGTTCCATCACGATCTCCGGATTCAAGTAAAGAGAAAGACCCGAAATGACTCAGCGCTTACTCCAATTCGCGGCCGTCATCGCCGCATCCACCCTCGCTTTGACCGGCTGTTCGGCCGGCGATGCCGAAGATGAGAAGACGACTGTGTCGTTCCGGCTGTGGGACAGCACAGTTGCCGAGGCGTACGAAGAATCCTTCGCCGCCTTCGAGAAGGAAAACCCCGAGATCGATGTCGAAATCAACATCGTCGGCTGGAGCGACTACTGGACGAAGCTTCGAACCGACGTCGCCGGCAAGACCATGGATGACATCTTCTGGGTGAACAACTCCTACTACGGCGCGTATGCAGATTCGGGAAAGCTCGTAAACATCGACACCGCCCTTGGTGACGAGGCGAGCGACGCCTGGCAGGAAAGCGTCGTGGACCAGTTCACCCGCGATGACACACTCTGGGGTGTTCCGCAGCTGTATGACGCCGGTATCGCTGTCTACTACAACGAAGCGCTTCTCGACGCTGCAGGGGTATCTCCGGAATCCCTCGCCGACCTGGCGTGGTCGCCCGACCCCGCCGCAGACACGTTGCTTCCCGTCGCCAAGTCGCTGACGCTCGACTCGGCGGGCGTATCGGCCGCCGACCCCGCGTTCAACGGATCGATCGCCCAGTACGGCACGAACATCGGCTACGACACCCAGGCGATCAACCTGCCATATATCGGTTCAAACGGTGGCGCCTTCCAGGACGGTGACAAGTTCGCCTTCTCCGACCCCAAGACCGTCGAGGCGATCACATACCTGGTCAACGCCATCAACGTGGCAAAGGTTGCGCCGTCAGCGGCCGACACCAACACCAACAGCGACTTCAGCAGGGATGCCTTCCTGCAGGGCAAGCTCGCCATGTTCCAGTCGGGCCTGTACAACCTCAAGAACGTCGCAGACGGCGCCGAATTCGAGTGGGGCGTTGCACCGATTCCCACCGGTCCTGCGGGTCGTGTTTCGGTGACGAACGGTGTCGTCGTTGCCGGTAACGCGGCATCCGAGAAGCAGGATGCCATCAAAAAGGTCCTCACCTGGCTCGGCTCCGAAGAGGGCAACGGGTACCTCGGTGCGACCGGCGCTGCAGTGCCAGCGGTGAAGAGCGCGCAGGAGGTCTACTTCGACTTCTGGGACGGCGAGGGAGTGTCTGTTGACCCGTTCTTCGATGTGATCGAGAAGACCGAGCCCATCCCGTCGCCGGCTGGACCGAACTACGGCAAGGGCTTCGAAGCGTTCGACCCGATCTTCCAGGAGATCTTCAAGGGGACAATCGAGCCGAAGGTCGGCTTGAAGCAGGCCGAGGACGCGGCGAACGCGGCCATCACGGGCTAGCACTACCGAGATCACCCACTGCGGACGAGTTCACTCGCCGTGGTGGGTGATCTCGTCCGTGGCGAGTGTTCTCGACAGTGAGCGCCTCGCTGAAACCGGCTGTCGTCCTCAACACGCCCCGCTGTGATCCAGGTTGTGCACGGTCCCGGTACACGGAACCTGCCGTTGGACCGGCTGGTCCACGCTGTGTGGATGGGCATCGACGACGACCTGCGCAGCGGCATCCTTCAGTTTTCACACGAGTCGACGCTCGTCGGCATTGAGGGCCGTGCGCTCCGGCGACAGCACGCAGCGGGTTCGGCCCTCGCCCTGCGACGCGGAGTCTACGTGTCAACAGACGCATGGGAGCAACTGTCCCGGCGCGATCGGTATCTACTCAAGATTCACGCCGTCCTCGAAACGCACCCAACCCGGGCGGTGCTCTCGCACGAGTCTGCAGCCGCGTTCTGGGAGTTGCCTCATGTCGGGCCTGAGCCGAAGAACGTGCACCTCATTGCTCGTGACGGACGCCGCCATAGTTCCCAGCGAGGCGTTGTCTGGCACACCGTGATGCTCGGGGATGACGATGTGGTTGACAGCGAAGGCATCCTCGTCACGTCGCTCCTTCGAACGATGCTGGACATTGCGCGCGCCCGCACGTTTATGGACGCCGTCGTTGGGCTCGATGCGGGCCTTGCGCACATCGCTCGGGAAGCAGCCGCCCTTGAAGCTGCAACAGAAGCTGCGGAAGCGATCGCGATTCGGTTGTCGGGCATGGTGCCCGGCCGTGGCTCGAAGCGCGCGCTTGCTGCCATCGAATTCGCTTCACCTCTCGCGCAGTCGCCGGGCGAGTCGGCCAGCAGGGTGCAGATGCACGTCTGCGGATTCCCGCCCCCTGTGCTCCAGTACCCGGTGACGGATCGAGCTGGCACCATCTGGCACGCCGATTTCGGTTGGCCCGCATACAAACTTCTCGGCGAGTTTGATGGGTATGTGAAGTACTCACGGAATGAATACCTCGGGACGCGGCGAATCGAGGACGTCGTGTGGGCGGAGAAGAAACGCGAGGACCTTATGCGGGGGACGGGGCGCGGTATGGTCCGCTGGCTCTGGAAGGACGCGATGAGCCCCCGGCTGCTCACCTCTGCGCTTGTCGAGGCCGGACTGCCGCGGCGGTAGCGGCATCATGCCTGGCTCGCGGCCTCAAGGAGCGAGAACACTCGCGACGGACGAGTTCACCCGCAATGACGAGTGTTTTGGTCCGTTCGGAGTGAACTCGGGAGCCGGGTAAAATAGGTAAAGCCCTGCCCCGTCAGGTAAGCTACTCAGGTTGCCCGTATGTGAACACTCTGTTCCCGTGCGGTCCAACGATGCTAGAACCCTCCTGCCGCAGATCGTCTGCGCCCGTTCGAGTCCGAAGGAGGTGGGTTAGTGACGCATCAGTATGAACTCATGGTTATCCTCGACCCCGAGATTGACGAGCGCACAGTTGCTCCCAGTCTCGATAAGTTCCTTAATGTCATCCGCAACGATGGTGGAACCATCGACAAGGTTGACATCTGGGGCCGTCGTCGCCTGGCTTACGAAATCAACAAGAAGACCGAAGGCATCTACGCCGTCGTCGACTTCACCGCGACGAGCGAAGCAACGGTCGAGCTCGACCGCCAGCTGAAGCTCTCCGAGGCTGTCATGCGCACCAAGGTGCTGCGTGCCGAAGAGGCAATCGCTCTCGTTGAGTCCGAAGGCAAGCGCGCCGAGGAGAAGGCTGCCCGCAAGGCTGCTGCCACCAAGGCCAAGGTTGACGCCAAGCCCGCCGAGCCGGCAACGGTCGAAGGCGCTTAGTCCCGATGGCTGGCGAGACCGTAATCACCGTGGTGGGCAACCTCACGTCTGACCCGGAGCTGCGTTACACGCAGAACGGGCTGGCGGTTGCCAACTTCACCATCGCATCCACTCCGCGCAACTTCGATCGCGCGGCAAACGAGTGGAAAGATGGCGAAGCACTGTTCCTGCGAGCGAGCGTTTGGCGTGAATTCGCCGAGCACGTCGCCGGATCGCTCACCAAGGGTAGCCGTGTCATCGCTACCGGGCGTCTGAAGCAGCGTTCGTACGAAACGAAGGAAGGCGAAAAGCGCACCTCGATGGAACTCGAGGTTGACGAGATCGGCCCTTCGCTTCGGTACGCAACAGCACAGGTAACCCGCGCTCAGTCCTCGGGCGGCGGTGGAGGCCGCGGCCCCGCAGCAGTCCAGGACGAGCCGTGGGCTGCCAGCGCACCGGCTGCCCCCGCGGCATTCGGTGGCGGCAACTCGAACGCAGGCAATGCGGGAAACTCCGGCGACAGCTGGAACACCCCCGGATCCTACGGCGACGACACCCCCTTCTAAACACTTCCGTTCGCTGGAGCTTCGGCTCCGAGCGGACACATTCACACTAAGGAAACCAAATGGCTGGAAAGTCTAGCGGCGCAAGCCGCAAGCCTGCCCGCGGTGGCAAGGGCGGAAAGCCGCTCGCTCCCGCGAAGGCAATCCGCGTTGGGGTCATCGACTACAAGGATGTCCCGACTCTTCGCAAGTTCATCTCCGAGCGTGGAAAGATCCGCGCACGCCGCATCACCGGTGTTTCCGTCCAGGAGCAGCGCCTCATCGCACGTGCAGTCAAGAACGCACGCGAGATGGCTCTGCTTCCCTACGCCGGTTCCGGCAGGTAAGGAACACCCACATGTCAAAACTCATCCTCACGCACGAAGTGACCGGTCTCGGCACTCCTGGTGACATCATCGAGGTCAAGAACGGTTACGCACGTAACTACCTGATCCCGCAGGGCTTCGGCATTGCGTGGAGCCGCGGTGCTGAAAAGCAGGTCGAGCAGATCAAGGCCGCACGCGCAGCGCGCGAACTTGCAACGCTCGAAGATGCTCAGGCGCTCAAGTCCGCCCTCGAAGGCACCAAGGTCAAGCTCGCCGTCAAGGCTGGCGCCGAAGGCCGTCTGTTCGGCTCCGTCAAGACGGTCAACGTCGCTGACGCAGTCGCCGCAGCTGGTCTCGGCCAGATCGACAAGCGCAAGATCGAGATCCCTTCTCCGATCAAGTCCGTCGGCATGCACGAAGCCACGGTCCGTCTTCGCGAAGACCTCAGCGCGGTCATCACCCTCCAGGTGGTTGCTGCAAAGTAAGTACGACAACGACGTGTGGCGGGGGGCTTCGGCTCGGCGCCACACGGCGTGTTGTGGCCGCGTTCCTGCTGGGGCCCTGCCGCTTTTTCACGCCCGAAAACGTGAGGATTAGTTCGACGATTTTGCGGATATCTCTATCCCCATCCGCTCAAATGTCAAGTTCTTTGTGCACAGGTCGTGAGCATAAGTCGAAGGTTGAAGAAAAACTCTAAACAGGTCGAAATGCACACCTGTGGAAATAAGAAACACCCGGTCAAGGTCTATTTCAGTACCAAAACTTTCTCGTTCTCCACAGATCTATACACACCTTGTGCACACACCCCCCGGCGTTTCGCGCACTTTACTCACAGAGTTATCCACAGGGGCATTTGTGCCGGGGGAGGAGCGCTCCTAGTGTGTAGCAGCGCAGGTTTTTATTGGGGCGCGCGAGGCAGGTTATCCCACAGTGTCAGTGGTTGATGGTCTGCTGAAACTGAGCATGAAAGTCATGAGCTGTCCCCGCCGGACGGGCTGCAAAGCCAGAGGAGGAACGAGTGTCGATCGCTCATCTCGGTCTCAATGACCACCAATCGTCTGGCGAACGACCCGAGCAACGCGCAGAGCGCACCCCACCCCACGACCTGCTTGCCGAACAGTCGGCGCTCGGCGGCATGCTCCTCTCGAAGGATGCCGTGGCTGACGTGGTCGAGTCGGTTCGCGGTGTCGACTTCTACATCCCCAAACACGAGATCATCTTCGACGCGATCCTGTCGTTGTACTCCCACGGAGAACCGACGGATGTCATCGCCGTCACAGACGAACTGATCAAGACCGGTGAGCTCTCACGGGCCGGCGGTGCCGATTACCTGCACACGCTGACGAGCCTCGTTCCGACCGCAGCGAACGCCGGCTTCTACGCTTCCATCGTCGCTGAACGCGCTCTGTTGCGTCGCCTCGTCGAGGCAGGGACCAGGATCGTGCAGATGGGATACGCGGGCGAGGGTGAAGTACTCGACCTCGTCAACACCGCCCAGGCCGAGATCTACGGCGTCACCGGCTCGACCCAGGCCGAAGACTACGTGCCACTCAACGAGGCCGTTGGTACGGCCTTCGAAGAGATCGAAGCGAACAACGGTTCAGACGGCAAGATGGTCGGTACTCCGACCGGCTTCGCCGAGCTTGACGACCTCACCAACGGTTTCCACGGTGGGCAGCTCATCATCGTCGCCGCTCGACCCGCGCTTGGTAAGTCAACGCTCGCTCTGGACTTCGCTCGCGCGGCATCCATCGGAAACGACCAGCCATCGATCTTCTTCTCGCTCGAAATGGGTCGAAGCGAAATTGCAATGCGATTGCTGTCTGCCGAGGCATCCGTGCCCCTCCAGAGCATGCGCAAGGGAAACGTCGACCAGCGCGACTGGAACAAGCTTGCGGCGGTGCGCGGACGAATAAATGATGCGCCGCTCTACATCGACGACAGCCCCAACATGACTCTCGTCGAGATTCGGGCCAAGTGCCGACGGCTCAAGCAGCGCGTCGGGCTCAAGCTTGTTGTCATCGACTATCTGCAGCTCATGACCTCAGGTAAACGGGTCGAGAGCCGTCAGCAGGAAGTCTCCGAGTTCTCGCGGGCGCTCAAGCTGCTCGCGAAGGAACTCAAGGTTCCGGTCATCGCGCTTTCACAGCTCAACCGTGGTCCTGAGCAGCGCGCAGACAAGATGCCGGCGATCTCCGACCTCCGTGAGTCGGGCTCGCTCGAGCAAGACGCCGACATGGTTATCCTGCTGCACCGAGAGAGTGCGTACGAGAAGGACAACCCGCGTGCGGGTGAAGCCGACCTCATCGTCGCGAAGCACCGTAACGGTCCGACGCGAACCGTTACCGTCGCCTTCCACGGCCACTTCTCGCGGTTCGCCGACCTCGCACCGGCCTAAAAAACCGCCGAATCCCGCATTCTTCTACGACGCGTAGACTAGAGGCATCCCCCACGCGCTCGACCACGAAAGAGGCGCCCTCCTTGGCCAGTTCCGCCGCTGCTGCATCACGCGGCACCGCCGACTCGATGTCGCGGTACTGGGTCTTCCAGTTACTCAGGGCCATCCCGGCGGCGATCGCTGCCGGTGTGATCACGTTCAGCCTCGACCACTCAGCCCCACTGGGCCTGACGGTCTTCGGTGGGTTCGCCGTGCTCACCGGTATTACGGCGGTTCTCCTCGTGCCTCGAATGCTCGCGGACGACCGGGTGTCGCGCCTCAACTTCCTGCTGAGCGGGGTTATCAGCGTGTTGGCGGGCGTTGCGGCCCTCCTGTTTGCCGGTGCGGGCAAATCCGCACTCCCGGCTCTCTTTCTCACTGTCATCGTCTGGGCGCTACTCACCGGGGTCCTCGAGCTTTACAGCGGATTGCGCGTCCGCGGACGCTCGCCATACGCCAGGGACTGGGTGACCATCGGCGGCGCAACGGTGCTCCTCGGAATCGTCTTCCTCCTGGTCCCGCCTGGGCTCGACCAGCACTATGTCGGTCCTGACGGTATCGAC
>JAZQRG010000322.1:0-3878 GCA_045629445.1 Mycetocola sp.
TGAACAACTCCTTCCACGGCCGCACGATGGGTGCGCTCGCGCTCACCGGCAAGGCATCCATCCGCGAGCCGTTCGAACCGATGGTTTCCGGCGTCACCCACATCGATGTCACCCTCGAGGCGCTCGAGGCGGCATTCGACGACACCGTCGCCGCAATCATCGTCGAACCGATCCAGGGCGAGGCCGGCGTGCGCGAATTGCCCGCCGGTTTCCTCACTCGGGCCCGCGAGCTCGCGACGGAACACGGTGCATTGCTGATCGTCGACGAGATCCAGACCGGCGCCGGCCGCACCGGGGTGTGGTTCGCCTTCCAGCGTGAGGGCATCGTTCCGGATGCCGTCACCCTCGCCAAAGGAATCGGCGGGGGAGTACCGATCGGTGCCCTTGTCACCTTCGGCGCGGCATCCGACCTCTTCACACCAGGCCAGCACGGCACGACGTTCGGCGGCAACCCGCTCGCAACTGCCGCGGCGAACGCGGTGCTCGGCGAGATCGAACACGCCGGACTCGTCGAGAACGCGCGAGTGCGCGGCGAGGAACTGCGTACGGCGATCCTGGCGATCGGTTCGCCGCTCATCGCTGGCGTTCGGGGCGCGGGACTCCTGCTCGGCATCGAACTCACCCAGCCGGTTGCCCCGGCGCTGGTCAGCGCGGCACTCGCCGAGGGCCTCATCGTCAACGCGCCCAACCCCGAGACCATCCGACTCGCCCCGCCGCTTCTGATCGGCGACGCGGAGCTCGCCGAGTTCGACCGACGATTCCGCGCGGCACTCGATCGAGTGACCGCGACCGCCGACGGCATCCCTTCACACCCACAAACCACGATTGCAGGCACCGCATGACCCGGCACTTCCTCCGCGACGACGACCTCAGCCCCGCTGAGCAAGCCGAGATCCTCGATCTCGCGATCGAGCTCAAGCGCGACAGGTTCGCCCGCCGCCCACTCGAGGGCCCGCAGACCGTCGCCGTGATCTTCGACAAGTCGTCGACCCGCACCCGGGTCTCCTTCGCTGTCGGAATCGCCGACCTCGGTGGCGTCCCGCTGATCATCTCGACCGCGTCGAGCCAGCTCGGCGGCAAAGAGACCGCGGCCGACACGGCGCGCGTGCTCGAGCGACAGGTCGCTGCGATTGTCTGGCGCACCTTCGGCCAGGCCGGACTCGAAGAGATGGCGAACGGCACAACGGTTCCGGTCGTCAACGCGCTGAGCGACGAGTTCCACCCGTGCCAGTTGCTCGCCGACCTGCTCACCATCCGTGAGCACAAGGGAACCCTCGCCGGACTCACCCTGACCTTCGTTGGTGACGGGGGCTGCAACATGGCGCACTCCTACCTGCTCGCCGGTGCGACGGCGGGGATGCACGTGCGCATTGCCTCGCCGGAGGGGTTCACCCCCGACCCGGCAGTCGTCGCAGACGCGACCCGCATCGCAGCCACCACCGGCGGCTCGATCGAGCTCTTCGGGAACGCCCGCGCGGCGGCGACCGGCTCCGACATCCTCATCACCGACACCTGGGTGTCCATGGGCAAGGAAGACGAGAAGGCCGCACGCGTTGCGGTGCTCAGTCCGTTCCGCGTCGACGCCGACATGATGGCGCTCGCGAACAAGGATGCCGTGTTCATGCACTGCCTCCCGGCCGACCGTGGCTTCGAAGTCACGGCCGATGTCATCGACGGACCGCAGTCGATCATCTGGGACGAGGCGGAGAACCGCCTGCACGCCCAGAAGGCACTGCTCATCTGGCTGCTGGAACGCGCCTGACCCCCAGGGCACCTGCCCGGCGCCGTCCCGGCGTTTCACTACACTTAAAACACAAGCAATCAAGGAGAAGAACCTCATGGCGGAACGCGTCGTACTCGCATACTCGGGCGGCCTCGACACCTCGGTCGGCATTGGCTGGCTGAAGGATGCCACCGGTAAAGAGGTCGTGGCACTTGCCATCGACGTCGGACAAGAGGGCGAGGACATGGAGGTCATCCGCCAGCGCGCCCTCGATTGTGGTGCCGTTGAGTCGGTCGTCGTCGACGCCCGCGAAGAATTCGCCAGCGACTACCTCATGCCGGCACTCAAGGCCAACGCGCTCTACCAGAAGCGCTACCCGCTGGTTTCGGCGCTCAGCCGGCCGCTGATCGCCAAGTACCTCGCGTCGACCGCGAAGGAACTCGGCGCGAACAGCGTCGCACACGGCTGCACCGGAAAGGGCAACGACCAGGTCCGGTTCGAAGCCGCCGTCGCCGCGCTCGCTCCTGACCTGACGAGCATCGCTCCGGTTCGTGACCTCGCGCTCACCCGCGACAAGGCGATCGTTTACGCCGAGAAGCACAACCTGCCGATCGCGCAGTCGAAGAAGAGCCCGTACTCGATCGACCAGAACGTCTGGGGTCGCGCCGTCGAGACCGGCTTCCTCGAAGACCCGTGGAACGCACCGATCGAAGACCTCTACACCTACACGAAGAACCCGGCTGAGGCCGGAGCGCCGACCGAGGTCGTCATCACCTTCGACCAGGGTGTCCCCGTCGCATACGACGGAAAGTCGATCACGCCGCTCCAGGCCGTCGAGCTCATGAACCGCCTCGCCGGTGACCAGGGCGTCGGCCGCATCGATATCGTCGAGGACCGCCTCATCGGCATCAAGAGCCGTGAGGTTTACGAGTCCCCGGCGGGCATCGCGCTCATCACCGCACACGAAGAGCTCGAGAACATGACCATCGAGCGTGACCTCGCTCGTTACAAGCGCACCGTTGAGTCGAAGTGGGCAGAGCTCGTCTACGACGGACTTTGGTTCTCCGGCCTCAAGAAGGCCCTCGACGTTTTCATCGACGAGACCCAGAAGCACGTGTCCGGCGACATCCGTCTGAAGCTGCACGCCGGTTCTGCCGTCGTCACCGGTCGCAGGAGCGACCCGAGCCTCTACGACTTCAACCTCGCCACCTACGACACCGGCGACACGTTCGACCAGTCGATGGCCAAGGGCTTCATTGAGCTGTGGTCGCTGCCGAGCAAGATCTCGGCTCGCCGCGACGCAGGTCAGGAGTAGCGCCGTGTCGGGTGACGACTCCACCAACCGGGCCAGTGAAGCCGGTGCTCTCTGGGGCGGACGCTTCGCCAGCGGGCCGTCACCCGAACTGGCTCGCCTGAGCAAGTCAACCCAGTTCGACTGGCAGCTCGCGCCGTACGACATCGCCGGTTCACGGGCGCACGCCAAGGCTCTTGCCTCGGCGGGTTACCTCAGCGACGACGAGCTTGGTGCGATGCTGGATGCCCTCGATCGCCTCGAAGAGGATGCCGCGTCTGGCGCGTTCACGGCTGACGAGGCCGATGAGGACGTGCACTCGGCTCTCGAGCGCGGCCTCATCGAGCGCGCGGGTGTTGAGCTCGGCGGGAAGCTGCGCGCCGGACGCAGCCGGAATGACCAGATCGCAACCCTGGTTCGGCTGTACCTGCTGAACCACTCGCGCGTGATCGGGCACCTCGTCATCCAGCTGATCGACGCGATCGCGTCCCAGGCCGAGGCGAACGCCGATGCACCGATGCCGGGTCGCACCCACCTGCAGCACGCGCAGCCTGTGCTGCTCGCGCACCACCTCCTCGCTCACGCCTGGCCGCTCGTGCGTGACCTCGAGCGGCTCGCCGACTGGACCAGGCGCGCCTCGGCGTCGCCGTACGGATCCGGTGCGCTTGCAGGAAGCTCGCTCGGTCTCGATCCGCAGCTGGTGGCATCCGAACTGGGCCTCGACCGTCCGACCGAGAACTCGCTCGACGCGACGGCCAGTCGTGACGTTGTCGCCGAGTTCGCATTCATCGCTTCGCTCATCGGCATCAACCTCTCGCGGTTCGCCGAGGACATCATCATCTGGAACACGCGCGAGTTCAACCT
>JAZQRG010000323.1:0-10272 GCA_045629445.1 Mycetocola sp.
TTGGTTCCTCTCCTGAACAACGCGCGCCTTTTCTGGCACCTTCCGCAGAAGAGACCGCCACCAATCGTGTCGACCGTGCCCGACCCGAACAAGAGGTACGCCGCGGATGGGCGCGCCGCAAGAGTTCATCGACTCTCTGGAGGGATACAGCGATGGGTGCAACGAAAAGTCCCCGAGCACAATGCCCGCACTATTTCGCGACCGATCACCGCCGGATTCACTCTGCGCGGTCGCCAACCTATTCAGTCAGCACACCTCACTCGGTTTCCGCCGCACAGTGAGTTCATCCCCATTTTCTACACGACCAGAGACGCCGCTTCGTCGTCCGGATGCACGTCAGAACTGTGTCATAGTCGAAGCTCGTTCATAGAAGAGGCGTGAGGAGTACAGATGCGGCCGTCGCCGCTCGCTCAGTCGCTACACCGAGCCCTGATTCTCCTGGGCTCACTCGTCGGCATCCTCGGGACTGGCGTTCTGGTCATTCGCCCCGGCCCCAATGAAGGCTGGGCGGTTCTGTTCTACACGCTCGTCTTCTGGACGTACCTCGTCGCCGGCCTTATCGCGTGGTGGCGACGCCCAGGCAATGGGTGCGGTGCAATCATGGTCGTCGGTGGCCTCGCGGTGCTGGGCGCGGGCCTTGGTACGTCTTCGGTGCCGGCGCTGGGCGCTGTCGGCTCCATCTGCGCAACGGTTGTGCTTGCCGTTCTGGTGCACTTGTTGCATGCGTTTCCGTCGGGGCGTGTGCGCGGGGGTGCTCCCGCGGCGATAGTCATTGCCGCCTACACAACCTCCTTGGTGCTGGAAGCGCCGAGCTACCTTTTTGGGCACGACGCCGCAGGTCCGTTATTCATCACGAGTTTGCCCCCGCTCGTGGCCCTGGCGGACGTTTCACAACGAATCGCCGGAGTGCTTATCGCAGCTACGACGGCGGTCGTGCTTCTGCGTAGGCTCCGCGACGCAGATTCCGAGCATCGGCGGGTACTTGTCCCACTCTTTGCCTATGGCCTTTTCGCCGTATTGTTCATTCCATTCAGCACCGCAGTTCTGGAAGATATCTTCGGTGTCTCGGCATGGACCAGGGGCCTGCTGCAACTAGCGGTTCTCGGGGGCGCGCCGATTGCATTCACGTTGGGCATGCTGCTGGGCGGCTTCACCCGGACAGCAGGGTTAAGCGAACTCGGCAACTGGATCGGCTCTGGTGGAGGAGAACGTTCCACGTTGGTGAGTGCACTCGCCCGCACCGTGGGCGACCCAGGACTCGAGGTCGCGTACTGGGTCCCGGACCGCGGCATCCACGTCACTGCCGATGGCACTCCCCTTGGGTTGCCCGAAGCGGGGGAACGTCGAGCGGCGATCGGCGTAGAGGTCGAGGGGCGGCGAGTCGGTGCCGTCATTTACGATGCTGCACTCATCGCGCATGGCGATCAGGTGCGTGATGCCGCCCGCTTGGTGGCGATCGCTCTCGACCGGCAGCGCCTCACGGCGGAGCTTCATGCCAGCGAGAGGGCGCTCGCTGAGTCTCGAGCCCGGATCGCGCGGGCCGACGCCGCCGCGATCGAAACGGAGGGAGGCGTTTCCCAACTCACTGTGCGGCAGCGAGAGGTGCTCGCGTTGATCGCGCAGGGTCGCAGTAATGCCGCGATCGCACGAGCGTTGGTCCTCACCGAAAAGTCAGTGGTGAACCATGTCTCGCGCATCTTCGACGTACTCGACCTCCCCATCGACGCGGACGACCACCGTCGTGTGCTCGCGACCATTCGATTCTTGGGCCGCTGAGCCCCGCCGCTGTGGCGGTTTTTGGTGATTGGGGAGCTAGCTCCCTACCGCGTGATACCCGGATTCGGGAGTGTGGACCGTATGCACCCGCTTCGCGCGCCTCAACGCCGTCTTTCCTCGATTCCCATGACTTTAGCCGCAGCCGCGATTACGGTCACGCTCGCCGTGGCCGGCGTCATCGTGGGCCCAGCCGAGGCCGCTTCGGCCGCTACAACCTACCCCGTGACTGCCACTATTTCGACCGGCAGCGCCCCGTATGGGGTGGCGGTGAACGGCACGACCGGCACAGTGTATGTGGCCAATCAGATTGACGACACAGTGTCGGTGATCGACGGGGCAACCAACACGGTGATCGCCACAGTCGCCGTGGGGAGCCACCCGTATGGGCTGGCGGTGAATGCGATCACGAACACTGTCTACGTGACCAACCTCCATGCCAACACGGTGTCGGTGATCAGTGGGTCTGCCAACGCGGTACTGGCGACCGTGCCGGTCGGTCGAGCGCCATTCGGGGTCGAGGTCAACGCAAATACGAATACCGCGTACGTCACGAACAGCGGCGACGGCACGGTGTCGGTGATCAACGGAGCCACGAACGCGGTATCCGCCACGGTCCGTACCGGCACCTATCCCTACGGCGTGGCGGTGAATGCGAGCACGAACACCACGTACGTGACGAACAGCAGTGACGGTACCGTTTCGGTGATCAATGGCGCTAGCAACACGGTAACCGCTACCGTTGGCGTTGGCAGCTTTCCGTACGGGTTGGCTGTGAATGAGAATACGAACAGCGTCTACGTGGCGAACTATTCGGGCCGTTCAGTTTCGGTGATTAATGGAGCCAGCAATTCAGTCATCGCCACCGTAGGTGTTGGCTTTTTTCCGCGCGGAGTGGCCATAGATGGAAACACCAATACCGCGTATGTGGTGCATCCCGTGACGTTGTCCGTGATCGATGGTGCTACCAATGCGATAACTGCGACCGCTCCGATCATGTCCTCGTCTGAGATTGCGGTGAACGCGAGTAAGAACACGGTGTACGTGACCAGCGAGGGCGCCGACACGCTGTCGGTTATCGTGCCCGTGACGGTGACAGTACCGGGTCCCCCGATGAGCGTTTCGGCCGTCGCTGGTGACAGGCAAGCGTCTGTGGCTTTTGCCACCCCGGCCAGCGACGGGGGATCGCCGATCACGTCGTACACTGTCTCGGCGACGAGCACGACGACCCCCGGGAACGGCGGACAGACCGCGAGCGGGAGCGGCAGTCCGATCATGGTGACGGGGCTGACCAACGGCGACAGCTACACCTTCACCGTCACCGCGACCAACAGTATCGGCCCCGGCGCCGCTTCTGCGGCATCGAACTCTGCGACACCGTCCGCACCGCTGACAGCGCCTGCGCCACCATCCGTGGTGCTGCCCGATACCCCAGTGGGCGGGCCGGTGGGTACCACGGATGAGCTTGCGCTAACCGGAACTGGGCTTATGCCGGCTGGGCCGGCAGGGCTCGCGGCAATTCTGACTTTGGCTGGAATGGCAGCACTTGGAGTCACGCTGCGGCGCAATCGACGGGCATCGAGCTGAGACCCTCACGCTCTAAGAAACCTTCCCTTCAGTGACGCAGACTGCTCGTCAGCCAAGGAATACGGAGCATGAGCGCAGATCCGCGATAGCTCGCACCGCTTCCTTCCGTTCAGGCGAGCTTCCGATATACAGACCCACGCAAATCAGGAGATTCGAACGACGTGCGAGCAGTCTCGACCTTTTCATTCGCAGCGATCGCTGCGATCGCTTTGAGTTTCGGCGCGGCGACCGCATCAGCGGTCGACTCCCACCTGCTTTCTGTGCAGCCCGCGCCCGCAGTATCGCAAGTCCGCCTTGTCACGGACCGATCGATACCTATCCAAAAGGCAGTCAGCGCTGTCGGCACCGGTGCGCGGGAGTCGAAACAGGTGTCAATCACCTCAGGCACCGTGCTTAAGCGACCCTGGCAAGCGAGAGATTTGGCTAAGCACGATGTCGTGGTGGACGGCGTCTCGTTCTCTCACGCAGAGAGCGTCGACGGCGCCGTGGACGATGGGAAGCCTCCGGTGACTGCAATCAGCTTCACACTGGGGATTTTGTTTCTGGCCACCATCTCACGACCGCTATTGATATGGCGTCGCAACGCTCGCCGCGCCGCCCTCATTGAGGCGGAATGGAACTCCTAACGCCCAGAGGGGGCTCAACGCCTGCGAACCGATACGCTCACTCGCGCCTTGCGCCAGAGCTCCGCCTTGTGATCGGCGCACAGATCCTGCTCAATCCGGTCGACAGCAAGGAATAGGAAGCCCAGTACCACCACGCCCGCGACAACGTCGAATCCTTCGACGGATACGTCTGCAACGAAAAAACCCCCGGAAACCGGGGGCTTTTTCAGTATTCGAAATCTACGGACGAAATTTCCGAGATGTAGGAACAACCAAACGTGGCGAGTGAGGGATTCGAACCCCCGAATGCTGAGCAGTCTGATTTACAGTCAGATCCCTTTGGCCGCTTGGGTAACTCGCCAAACGCATCCGACCAACTTGTACAGACAACCGGAGGCGCTTGAAAAGAATAACCTGTGCCTGCCCGCTTCGAGAAATCGGCGCCGGAAACCACGCACGTTTACAGGCGGATGCGGCCCGTCGTGTCCGGCACGGGAGGCAACTGCAGCAGCGCCCCGTCGGTGCGGCAGGTCCAGGCGGCGATGAGCATCGCCTCATCGAGAACCCGCTTCCAGGCCTCGAGACCGCCGGGGATGCCCGCAGTCGCGAGCGCATGGACCGCCGCCGCAAGGGTAGCGTCACCCGCGCCCATGGTGTCCACGATCGGACCGGGAAGATCGGCGATCGGCGCGGTGACCCGACCGAAGGCGGAGACGACCTCAGCACCCTCACGCCCCGCGGTTGCAAGCACGTGCGCTGCGCCGGCAAACCGCAGCCGGTGCACGAGGTCGCCGAGGTCAATGCCGTACAGCAGCTCAGCGTCCTCATCACCGACCTTGGTGAGCAGGCTCGTTGCTGCAATCCGCTCGAAGTTGAGCACGAACGCCGCCGCGTCGTGCAGCATGCCCGCACGCGGGTTGGGGTCGATCACGAGCCTGCGGCCCGGGTTCAGCACGGAGTCTTCGAGGTCAGCACTCTGCGCATCATCATCGAACGGGAAGCAGCTGACCACGACCAGCGGGGCATCCGCTATCGCCAGCCGCTCCTCATCTCCGAACACGACCCGGCGCTGCTGCGCCGCCTGGTTGAAGCTGTAGCGCGGTTCACCATCGGTACGGTCGCTCACCGCCCGTGAGCTGCCGAGCGGGCCGGGAGTCGCGATCAGGTCGACGCCGTGAAGATCAAGGAACGAACGGATGCTCGCGCCATCGGCGTCATCACCGACCATGGCGATCAGCGTGGTTGGCACTCCCAACCGGGCGAGGCCTACCGCGACATTGAGCGCAGCACCCCCGACGAAGTCACGGCTCGACTCACCGTCACGCATCTCGTCAATGAGCGCGTCTCCGATGACAACAGTGCGTGCGTCGTTTCTCTCCATGAGACTCCGTTCTCCTTCGAGGGTTGCACACCCGAGCCGCGGCACGCCAGTTACGCCGCGAAGCCCGTTCACCCGTCGCTATGCTGGCGACTGGTACATTTCCGGCACGAAGGAGTCCCATGGCGGGCATCGACGAGGTTGCGCGTCGCGCGGGTGTGTCGACGGCGACGGTCTCACGGGCCCTCAGCGGACGCGGATACGTCTCGGATGCCACGCGACTGAAGGTCGAGCAGGCAGCCCGGGAACTCGACTACGTCGTGTCGTCGAACGCATCGAGCCTCGCGTCCGGGCGTACTCGCAACGTCGGGGTCGTGGTGCCCTCGCTCAACCACTGGTTCTTTGCGTCGGTTATTGAGGGCGCTGAGAGCGCTCTACTGCGCCAGGGGTACGACCTCACCCTCTACAACCTCACCGGCGGCGGCGAGGAGCGGAAGAGCGTGTTTGACCACTTCCTGCCGCGGCAGCGGGTCGACGCGGTGATCGCCGTCGGACTCGAACTGACCGAGGCTGAGGTCTCGAGCCTGCACGCAATGGGCAAACCGCTCATCGGCGTCGGCGGCGCGATTACCGGTGTGTTCAGCCTCACCATGGACGACGTCGCCGTCACCCGGCTGGCCACGGAACACCTGCTCAGCCTCGGCCACACCCGCATTGCCCACATTGGCGGCGGCAAGGAGTTCGACCTCGACTTCCACCTGCCGTCGAACCGGCGCATCGGCTACGAAAAGGCGCTCACCGACGCCGGCGTCGTGCCCGATCCTGCCCTGTTCCGGCCCGCCGACTTCACCCTGCCCGGTGGCTACGAGGCTGCGAAACAACTGCTCGGCAGCCCGCGCAACCGGCCGACCGCGATCGTCGCGTCGTCCGACGAAATGGCGATCGGCAGCATCCTCGCCGCCCGCGACCTCGGCCTCCACGTTCCGCAGGACGTCTCGATCGTCGGCATCGACGACCACGAACTGTCCACGTTCTTCGGACTGACCACGGTGGCACAGTTCCCGATGAAGCAGGGCGAGCAGGCGGTTGAGGCGCTCATGGAGTACCTCGACCCGGACCGGGACGCCCCCGAGAGCGCCGGCTTCCCCCTCCACTACGAGCTCATCGTGCGGTCGTCGACGGCGCGACCAAGCGAGTAGGGCGTGCTCCCACGCTAACCCGGCCCACGGCATCCGCATCGCCGGATAGGCAGGTAATCGCAGCCTTGCCGTCAGCCCGGGCTAAGGAAACAGGGGCGAGAGAAGGTTCAAACGGCCGTTTTCTGCCTCATCTCACGCCGACTTCCTTATCTCAGCGCGAGTCTGGCCGGCGCGGAGCCGGGAAAGGCGGGGTGGAGGTGTTAGGGGGCGGCGGCCCGCTCGGCGTACACCGTTCCGGCCCGGGCCACCGTGGCGAGGTAGTCATCGTTCGGGTTGAACGCGCGCACCCCGGCCCGCCACCCGGTCTCGCTCGCCATGTCGCCCGACGCGCGGCAGAGGTAGTTGGCCGCGGCCATCGCCGCGTCGTCGAGGTTCTGCGGGTCTTCGATGCCGTCAGCGTTGCCGTCGACGTGCCAGTTGTTCCAGGCCTCAGGGATCAGCTGCATCGGCCCAATCGCACGATCGTGCTCGGCGTCACCGTCGATCGCGCCCGCATCCGAGTCTGGGATCGCGATATTGCCGTCGCCATCGAGCGCGACACCATAGATCGGCGGACTCACCGTGCCGTCATCGCCGACGCTCGATCCGCCGTGACGACCGTGGTCGCTCTCGGCAAACCCGACACCGGCGATCGTGTTCCAGCCCAGCTCGCAGTCCGGCATCTGCTCGGCTTTGGCCAGCGCGGCACCGGCATATGCACGCAGCGCCCGCTCGGGGATGCGCGTCGCCTCAGCGGTAGACGCCAGCCAGGCGTCGTCCACGCGACCCGGGTTGCCGGGAAGCGTCGGCGTGAGCGCAGCTCCCGGAAGGTCGGCCGGCGGCGCGAAGGTCGGGGCAGGCCCCTCCGAGGAATCGCTCGGCGGGGCGGTGTCCGGTGCGGCACACGAGCTGAGCAGCAGAGCGGATGCCACGGCACCGGTGACAAGGGCAAGGCGGGCTGACAGCATCCGCTTATCTTCGCATTCCTGCCCGAGAGCTTGCCCGGCGGGCGTTCACCCCGCCGCACCGCGGAAACACGTACCATGGGGCCATGGCAGATTCATCGTTTGACGTGGTTAGCAAGGTCGACAAGATGGAGGCGGACAACGCACTCCACCAGGCGCACAAGGAGATCGAGCAGCGCTACGACTTCAAGGGCACCGGTGCATCCATCGCGCAGTCCGGTGACAAGATCCTCATGAAGGCCAACAGCGAAGAGCGCGTGAAGGCGATCCTCGACGTCTTCCAGACGAAGCTCATCAAGCGCGGCATCTCGCTCAAGAGCCTCGACTCCGGCGAGCCGTATGCGAGCGGCAAGGAGTACCGCATTGAAGCGGAACTCAAAGACGGCATCACCCAGGAGAACGCGAAGAAGATCAACAAGATCATCCGCGACGAGGGCCCCAAGGGCGTCAAGAGCCAGATCCAGGGCGATGAATTACGTGTGCAGTCGAAGAGCCGCGACGACCTGCAGGAGACGATCGCCTTGCTCAAGGGCAAGGACCTCGACATCGATTTGCAGTTCATTAACTTCCGCTAGGACTTTCCGTACGGATGCCTGTGCGTCCGCGGGCCCGGCTCGTTGCTTAGCCAAAAACGGTTGCGTTTCGCTATGAATCGCAACCGTTTTTGACGTAGCAAGCCTGCTTTAGCCATTTCTGACGGAGCAGAGGCACCATCACGAGCGGGCGGGACTAGGCTCTGGCGAGAAACCTATAGATGGAGTCGTTGTGAGCGTTCTTGTCCTCGGTGCCGGCGCGGTCGGATCGACGGTCACCAGCACCTTCCTCGGCCGTGGAAAGGACGTCACCGTCGCCACCCGGTCGGGCACACAGCTACCCGGCGCTCGGTCCGTTCAGCTAGACGCCGCCAACGCCAGCGCACTCGCGCGTGCAGCAGACGGCTCGACCACCATCGTCGTCTGCACCAACCCGCCGTACCACCGCTGGCGCAGCGACTGGCCGCCGATCGTCGACGCCGTGATCCAGGCCGCACGCCAAACCGGATCCGACATCGTCATGGTTGGCAATCTGTACTCCTACGGCAAGGCCGACATGCCGATGAGGGAAACCACGCCCGAGCAGCCTGCAGAGTCGAAGGGTGAGGTTCGTCGTGACCTCTGGGCGACGCTGCGCGCGGCGACCGACCGCGGTGACGTGAGGGCGGTTGAGGTGCGGGCAAGCGATTACTTCGGCCCAGGAGCCGGGGCCGATGCTCACCTCGGCACGCGCTTCTTCCAGCCGATCCTCGCGAGTAAGCGGTCGTGGGCTATCGGCAATCCGGCCCTGGCGCACAGCTGGGCTTACCTGCCCGATCTCGCGGACACGGTGTTGGCGGCGAGCTCATACGCCGGTGAGTGGGGGCGAGTGTGGCACGTACCAGCCGCCACGAATCTCAGCCGCACGGAGATCTGCCGCCAGGTCAACGAGCGCTATCGCGTCCGTGGGTCGATCTCAGGCATTCCGCCCTGGCTGCTCGCGAGCATCGGCGTGGTCAACCCGGTTCTGCGAGAGGTGTCGGCATCGAGCTACCAGTTTCTGACACCCTTCCTGTCCGATGCGGCCCAGACCGAACGCGAACTGGGCGTGCAGGCATCCGACTGGGACACCGCGCTGAACGCCACCGTCGAGTCCTACCGATCCTGACCGCTGACGCTAGAGAGATTGACGCTTAGAGCGACTGGCGGCGCACGATCTCGGTGATCCAGATCGGGGCGAACGGTGACGTGCAGCCGGGCGGCGTTGGGTAGTCCTTCAGCACCTCGAGTCGTTCCCCGATGCGGAGCGCCCGCTCACGGTATTCAGGGTGACGGATGCCGATGGTTGCGAGGCACTCGTTCATCGCCCACTGCAGGCGGTCGGGGGCGTCTTTCATCTCGGCCTCGATCTGGTCGAGAAGAGCGGGCAGATCGAGCGCGGCCGCGTCTTTGGTCACCCGCTCAGTGGTCAGCATCCAGCCCGCGCTGGCGACGATCTCGTCCGGATCGGAAAACCACGCCGCCCGCAGGTCGTCGGCGTGCGGGTTCTTTTTGACGATGTAGTTGACCAGCCAGGCATGCACCTTCGGGCTCTGCGCCTCGCGGATCATCGCGTCCAGTTCGTTCGCGGAATACGCTTTGGGTCGGCTGATCAGAAGAGCGACCAGCCGGGCGGCCGAGTCACCGGTCTCCCACAGCTGACCGGCCAGTTCGTGCTGGGTCTTCAGACGTTTCGCGAGTTCGCGCAGCCTCGTCAGGTTGACGCCGTGGTCGTCGCCGTGGCGTTCGTTGACCGCGCGGATCTGTGGATCCTCGAGGGCCGCGAGCTCGGCCATCACGTCGCTGACCGTGGCCACGGTGGGTGATGCAATTGCCATGAGATTTCCTTCGCCTGAACGCCCGACGGGTTCAGCTTACGTCGGCAGCGGGCGCCGAAGGAGGAACCTCGCAACGAACCCGACCGCGAGCACAGCGACCCCGATCGCGATACCGAGCGGCGGCAGCGTGGCAACGAGGACGAGGCATCCGATCATTCCGAGCACCTGAAGCCAGCGCGGAAACCGTCGGTCGGGGCGCTCCTGCGTGAACGCCGCGAGGTTTGCGACGAAGTAGTACAGCAGCACACCGAACGACGAAAACGCGATTGCCCCACGCACGTCGACGAGGAGTACGAGCGCGATGACGGCGAGACCGAGCGTGAGTTCGGCGCGGTGTGGCACCCGGTATCGCGGATGCACCGCCACAAGGAAACGCGGAAGGTCACCCTCTCGCACCATCGCGAGAGTGGTGCGCCCAATGCCAGCGATGAGGGCGAGCAACGCACCGAGGGAGGCC
>JAZQRG010000324.1:0-18228 GCA_045629445.1 Mycetocola sp.
CAGCTCGAACCTCGGTGAGCAGGAGCTCAGCTCTCCGCTTCGACAGGGACGATGCCGGCTGCTCATAGTGGAGCTTCGCTGCCCACAGCGCCTCGTCGGCGTAGATATTGCCGATGCCGGAGATCAGGGTCTGGTCGAGCAAGGCCCGTTTCACGCCCGTCCCCTTGCGTCCGAGCAGCCCAAAGAATCGAGCGTCGTCAAAGGCGGGGTCAAGCGGGTCGCGGGCAATGTGCGCGACCTGGTTTGGCACGAGCGCCGGGCCCACAACGGCACCCGAAAATCCACCGGGGAACCCGACGCCCGTCGGCAGCAGGGTGTCAACTGCCATCCCGCCGAAGATGCGCTGGTCGACGAAGTTGACGAGCAACTCACCGTGGTCGGGTGACTCGATCCCAATACGGATGCGGGTCAGCCGATCCACCGTTCCCGGCGCGCGCAGGAGCATCTGGCCGCTCATCCCCAGGTGGGCGACGAGGGCCGTGCCGTTGTCGAGCGGGAACCAGAGAAACTTCCCACGACGAACCGCAGCAACGATCCGTTGCCCTTCGAGAACATCGACAAAGACGCCGGATGCCGCGGCGTGCCGTTTGAGGCTCCTCGCGTCGAGAACCTCGACGCCGGTGATCACTGCCCCGGTGACAGCCGGTTCGAGGCCGGCGCGCACCACCTCGACCTCAGGAAGCTCGGGCACTCAGCTCGGTCCATGCGGTCAGTGCTGCCGCCATCTCGGCGTGCTTCTTGCTCGTGCCTTCACCGACGGCGGTGATGAGGGATCCAACAGTGACCGTCGCAACGAAAACCCGATTGTGGTCGGGTCCTGACGCGGTGATCTCGTATACGGGAGCCGGAGCGTGATGACGAGCCGCCTCTTCCTGCAGGCTCGTCTTGGGATCCATGGCGGCACCGAACCTCGCCGGGTCTTCGAGCAGAGGCTCGACCAGCCGAAGAACGAGCGCGGACGCCGTCTCGAGGCCCTGGTCGAGGTAAACGGCCCCGATGAGCGCCTCCATGGTGTCAGCGAGGATGGATGCCTTGTCGCGCCCACCGGTGAGCTCTTCGCCACGACCGAGCCGCAGATAGCGGCCGAGGCCGATCGTCCTGGCGATCCCAGCGAGAGCGGCCGTCGACACGACACTCGCGCGCATTTTGGCGAGGGCGCCCTCCGGCAGGTCCGGGTTCTCGCGGTACAGCTTCTGGGTAACGCTCAACCCGAGCACGGAGTCGCCGAGAAACTCGAGGCGCTCGTTGTGCGGGATGCCGCCATTTTCGTACGCAAAAGAGCGGTGCGTGAGCGCATGCTCAAGCACCGCGTCGTTAAGCGACACACCGAGGGTCGCCAGAAGCGACCCTCGGTCTGTCGTGCTGTCTGTTACCGACACTGTGTTGCCTTCGGTTTCAGCGAGCGAAGGGCTGACTAAACGTCGGCGACCTTGCGGCCCTTGTATTCCATGAACAGCGCGGTTCCGGCAGTGTCTTCGACGACCTTCGCGCGGTGCGGAAGGCTGTACGTGACCTTGCCGTTTTCAACGGTCTTCACGAGGGTGGGGGCTTCGGCCTTCCACTGTGCACGGCGCGCACGGGTGGAGGCTCGTGACATTTTCCGCTTCGGAACAGCCATGACTTATCTCTCTTCTTTGCTTGGAGCATCCGAGTTGTCGGAGCTTGGGTCTGGGGAGAACCCTGCGAGCGCAGACCAGCGAGGATCCAGGTGCTCTTGGGGTTTTCTATCCGGGTTATCTGCCAGCCGCTCGCCGGTCTCTGGGTCGAGTCCGGGACAGTCTGGCCGGCACACCGGCTGAAACGGCAGTGACAAAACCACTGCGTCTCTGATCAGAGGTTCAAGATCCACATGGTCATTGTGAACCTCTAGGTCAGAAGCTTCTTCACCAGAGTACGCGAAAAGCTCCTGAAACTCGACTTGGACGCTCTGGGAGATGTCAATCAGGCATCTTCCGCATTCTCCGGTTGCAGTTGTTTCGACCTCGGCGGTGACGAGGATGCCCTCGTGAACCGACTCGAGACGGAGTTTCTCGTGCACGGGTGTACCCGCCGTAACGGCAATAAGCCCGGCGCCCCAGGTCTCGGGAGCGTCGACGGTGATGTCGCGCTCCTGCATTTCGCCCGGTCGCCGCACGAGGTCGCGGATGTTTACCGCGAATGGCAGCTTGGTGTATTTGGTCACCGAGGAATTCTACAGTGACACGGGCGTCCGGGCTGAGCGTCGGCTGGAAGTGCCCTGCAAAACGGATGCCGGAGCGAGCGTTGCGCGGAGACGCACCGGAAGTGTCGAACTCGTTGCCATCGCCCGGGAGAGCAGTTCGACGTCGGCGAGGAGTCCAGCGCCTCCCGCGGGGTCGGGGCTGGACGAGAACCGAAGTCGCTCCACCCGGTCGAGCAGCCGTTCGAGCGCGATCGCATCGGCGCCCGCCAACCGCGCGGATTCGGTGAGTCGCGCGGCGAACCCGCGCGGGGTATCCGCTGTGCTCGCGTCGATACCGAAGTCGAGCGCAGTTTCAGTGAGTTCCTGCCAGGCATCGAGAGGGCCGGCCCTGCCGCTCCGAATGTCGCGGAACCGCTTGCGCCGCCGCACGGTCCGGCTCAGCCACGGGAAGCCCAGAATGGCGAGCGCGACGAGCCCAAGGGTGAGGAACACTCCGACGGGTGGCGCTGACTCCCCCGCCTGCGATGTCGTCGTTGCACCGGGCTCCTGCGGAGCCGGTGCCTGCTGTTGCGGGTCCCGGTTCGCCGAGTTGAGGTCGTCGGGACTCGCGGTGGCGTCGTCCGTCGCTTCAGAGACCGCGTAGTCGGGCACGTAGCCACGGCCGGGCGTCGGCTCGAACGGAACCCAGCCGATTCCGGAGAAGTACAGCTCGGGCCAGGAGTGCAGGTCGTCGGTCGCGACCGCGTAACTGCGCCGCTCCCCCGTGCCGCCGAGCCTGTCGCCGGGAAGATACCCCAGCGATACCCGCGCGGGAATGTCGAGCGCCCGAGCCATGATGGCCATCGCTGATGCGTAGTGGACGCAGTACCCGCTCTTCTTCTCGAGGAAGGTCGCGATGACGTCGAACCCGTCGCCGTCATAGCCGTCGTCGACGGGAGCTTCGATCGAGTAGGTGAAATCGGTGCTCCGCAGGAACTGCTGAAGCGCGAAGGCCTTGTCGAATCCGTTGGTGGACTCCCCGGCGACCTGGTTGGCCGTGTCCGTGATGATCTGCGGGATCTCCGGCGGAAGTTCCAGGAACCGGCTGACCTCCTCCGGGTAGCCGCTCGGCGCAGCGATGAGCTGGTCGCGGGTCGGTTTGACCAGCACGCTCTCGGCAATGTACGACTGCCCGCTCGCGCTCGACAAGCGGCTCGAGAGCGTCAATCCGTCGAGATCCCACAGCCAGCGCCCGGACAATCCGACGACGCGGACACTCGGGAACGGAACGGGCACCCACGGGGCGACCATGCTCGCGACGTCAATGGTGGTCGTCGTTGGCTCCGTAGCCACATCGCTCGACAGCCCGGGGACGTCGACAAGCAGGTCCGGTTCGTTGCGGACCTGTTCTCCGGTCCGGCTCGCCGACCAGGTCGTTCCGTCGAACGTGTCGAGGGTGAGCAGCCGGAAGTAGAGCGATTCGTCCGTCGTCGTCGAATAGGTGAACTGCCTGGCGCCTCCCGGCCTCCGAAGGTCCTTTCCGAGGTCAACGAGCGGACTCACGCCGCGCCCGAAGGTCGAGCCGCCGGTCGCCTGGAACAGGCTCTCCCCGTTGTAGCCGGGGGCAGTCGCCGCGACGAGGAGTGACACGATCACGGCGAAGGCACCGATGCCGAGCATGCCACGCGGATGCCTGCCGACCCTCTGGCGGGCGCGCGTGTCAGCAGCGAGCAGCACGAGATACGCCGCGGCGCAGAGCGCGAGTGCGATGAGGTTCACTTCACCGATGACGAAACCGGGGACGAGTGCAATCGCGACGACCGGGATTCCGGCGAGCGCCGGCATCCGCACAACGACCGCGAGCACGTCAAGAAGCAAGGCAAATGCGCCAGCACCGACCGCGAGGACGAACATGATGCCGGCGTCTGCGTCGGCGGGCGTGCCCTGGCGATTGATTGAACGGACCCCGTCCGCCGTGAGGTTTCGGAAAAGATCGACGGTGTCCCACGTGGGAATGACGAAGGCGAGTGCGGTATCCGGCGCGAAGAACAGCACGAGCATCGCGCCCCAGACCCCAGCACCGACGAGCGTTCCGATCCCCCGCCGCGCCCCGAGCCCACGCACTGTCGCTGCCGAACACAGGATGACAGCGCCCAGCATCGCGATGCCAAGCCACCACGCGGCTCCAGCGAGGAGGGGGGACAGGGTCGAGATCGTCACGGTGTAGACGAGCAACGCGGCAAGACTCACGGGCCAGAGTCGGTTGCCGTTCGCCCGCCCGGTGAAGATGTCGGTCCGCTTCTTCGATCGCGCGCTCGGCACCGGCCGGGCCGCTGCTACGGCGGGCGGCCGTTCAGGCGCTGTCCTAACTCCTGACATGACCACGACCCTTCGGCATGGCTCCGCCGCTCGTTCCAAACGCGACGAGAGACCAGGTGTCGAGCACTGCGGTGTGTTCGGTAAACAGCGCGGTCCGCCAGCCAGCGTCGGTGAGCGCCTGAACGGAGTCGCCGATTTTCGCCTGGCGGTCGACCGGCACGAAGAAGGCAACCGCCGGGTCGGCGTTGATCTTCATTCCGGCGAGCCTTCGCGCACCGGTCGGCGTCACCTGCCCGAGCACCGCGAACACCGGCATGACCTTGCCGGTCCGACGGATGACGGGACCGAGGCCAGCCGTGATGTCATATCCGTCCGGGGTCGGCCAGCGCCGGGTTTCGGCGAGCGTGTCGAGGAGCGCCGACGAGGCGCCGGGCTCGAACCGGGAACTTGTGAACGGTGTCGTCCCATCGACCCCGGGCACAGCATCCGTCACGGTTTCGATGATCGTCACCTGGTAGCCGGTGGAGAGAAAGTGCACACCGAGCGAGGCGACAAGTTCGACCATGCGCTCGAAGTGGGCGTCAGACGTGGCCCCGGAAGCCTCCCCGCGCCCGGCGAAGGACGTGTCGAGAATGAGCACAGCTTCCGGGTCGCCCTGGCGCTCTTCCTGTCGCACCATGAGTTCGCCCCTGCGTGCCGTCTGCCGCCAGTGCACCCGGCGGAGGGAATCGCCTGTGCGGTACTCGCGCGCGATGAGCTCGTCGGCGCGCTGGGCGGCGAAGTGGTTGAGTTCGTGGCGAACGCCGTCACCGCTCGCGTTCTTGAGCCCGGCGCCAGGCAGGATCGTCACGCGCGGCGTGATGGAGATCTCCCGCGTGCCAGCGATCGAACGCTCGGCGAGAACGAGCCCGAACGGATCACCGTGAGTCACCCACAGCGGCCCGACAGCGAACCGGCCGCGGTGTGACGATCGAAGCTCATAGACCAGGTCGGTCGCGTATCCGCGCCCACGCACCCATTTGCCCTGGGGCAGGTCACCCATCGGGGTGCGACCGAACACCCATGGCACTTGCTCGCTCCACCGCGCCACCGTCTCGAGATTGGCCTTCGATGTCACCCGGGTGTGAACGACGGCCGGCTCCCCCACCATGACACTCGGCGGCGCAAACGAGCGCACAGCGCTGAGCCTCGGCTTGTGCGCCTGGACGTAGACAACACTGCCGACGAAGAGCAACAGCAGGAATGCCGAGAGGTAAAGCCCCTCGCGCCTGTCGATCATCGTCGCCGCTATCAACACGGTGCCCGCCGCGAGGATCACAGTCCAGCCCCGCGCTGTGGGCCGGACGGCCCGCGAACGGCCCGTCATGGTTACGACCCCGTGCGTGTCGCCGGGACGGCGGTCTCGTGAAGGATGCCGTCGATGATGTCGCGGATGAGTTCATCCGTGTGCTGGTGGTGGCCGAGCGCGCGGCTCGTCGGCATAAGCCGGTGCCCGAGGACCGCGTGGGCGAGGGCGTCGATGTCGTCGGGGAGCACGAAGTCCCGTCCGGCGACGAGTGCGTACGCCTTCGCCGCGCGCACGAGCTGCAGCGTCGCCCGTGGGCTTCCGCCGAGCCGAAGGTCGGGGTGCTCTCGGGTCGCGCGCAGGATCCGCACCGCGTACTCCTTGACCGCCGCTGACACATAGACATCCCGGACGCTCGCCATCATCCGTTGCAGAGCGGATGCTGAAACCACGGGGTCGAGGTCGGCGAGCGGGTTCGTGACGTTCCGCGATGCGAGCATGCTGAGTTCGGCCGTCTCGTCGGGGTAGCCCATCGAGATGCGGGCCATGAACCTGTCGCGCTGGGCTTCGGGAAGGGCGTATGTCCCCTCCATCTCGATCGGGTTCTGGGTCGCGATCACGGTGAACGGGCTCGCGAGGTGGTAGGTCGTTCCGTCGACCGTGACCTGGTGCTCTTCCATACACTCGAGCAGCGCGGACTGGGTCTTCGGCGATGCCCGGTTGATCTCATCACCGATGACGATATTGGCAAAGACCGCGCCCGGCTTGAACTCGAACCGGCGTTCAACCTGGTTGTAGACGGAAATGCCGGTGACGTCGCTCGGCAGGAGGTCGGGGGTGAACTGGATGCGACTCACCGTCGCCGTGATCGACCGTGCAAGCGCCTTTGCGAGCATGGTCTTTCCGACGCCGGGTACGTCTTCGATCAGCAGGTGTCCTTCGGCGAGCAGGACGGTCAGCGCGGTGCTGACGACAGCGTGCTTGCCGTCGATGACCGACTCGACGTTACGGACGATGTCCCCTGCGAGCCGCTGCGCTTCGGCGATGTCAAGACCGACAGGCTCGTGAACCGCACGGGCCTGCCCGTCCGTCGCCGCTGACGCTTGCATGCCGGTCATGATCGTGACAGGAACCGGGTGACCGCTGTCGGAACGAAGGGGCTGACATCTCCACCGAGGGATGACACCTGTCGCACGAGAGAGCTTGAGACGTGGGCGTGGGCGGGATCAGGAAGCATGAAGATCGTTTCGACTCCGGCGAGGTGACGGTTGACGATCGCCATGGGCGTCTCGTACGCGACGTCAACCTGCGAACGGATGCCTTTCACGAGAACTGACGCACCGACATCCGTCGCGTAGTCCACGAGAAGACCGACATTCCACGACGCGACGATGACCTTGCCGGGAATTCCCGCGTCGCGAATCGATTCTTCGAGGAGCGACACCCGTTCCGAGATAGGAAGCAGGGCGACCTTGGACGGGTTGTGCACGACGAGCACGTGAAGCTCGTCGAACAGCCGCGCAGCCCTCGCAATCACGTCGAGATGCCCGAGCGTGACGGGGTCAAACGAGCCTGGAACGACGGCGATCCTCTGCATTGCATCAGCCTAGCGGCAGGATCAACGCTCACGGCCTCTCCCAGAGAATCCGCAGCGAGGCACACGACCCCCCGTCCGGGCTCAGTTTTTGGACAGCGCGGCGCGAGCCGATGCGTCGACGCGCTGCTCGAGCGCGTGCCTCAGCGCAACGTGGACGTCGAGGCCCGGGTCGCCTTCGAGGACAGCGTTCGCGTCGTCCCTTGCCCTCGCGATGAGATCGCCGTCTGAGGCGACACGGAGCAGCTTGAGCGACGAGCGCCCACCGGACTGCGCACTTCCGAGAACATCACCCTCCTGCCTCAGTTCAAGGTCAGCCTGCGCCAGTTCGAAGCCGTCGAGTGTTGCGGCCACCGCGTCAACGCGGGCACGCGCGATCGTGTTTGGTGCGGAGTTGGTGACGAGCAGGCACAACCCCGCCCATTGCCCCCTGCCCACCCGCCCGCGGAGCTGGTGAAGCTGCGAAACGCCGAATCTGTCGGCGTCGAGAACGACCATCGTCGACGCGTTCGGAACGTCGACGCCGACCTCGATCACGGTCGTAGCGACGAGAATGTCGATCTCGTGAGCGGCGAAGGCCCGCATGATGCGATCTTTCTCCTCGCCTGGCATGCGTCCGTGAAGCGCCTCGATCCGGAGATTTTTCGTCGCGGGCACGCGGCGCAGTTCTTCGACGGTCCCGACGACGGTTGAGCGCGGCGGACCTGGGTCTTTCTCGGTCAGGTCGGGAACCGGCGCATTGGGGTCGGTGGGGTCGATGTCGTCGTCTTCCGGCTCGTTCACGTCGATCGCCGAACACACGACGAAGGCCTGGCGACCGGCCGCCACCTCCTCACTCACGCGTTCCCAGACGCGGTGGATCCAGCCGGGATGCTCCGGCAGCCCGGCAACGAACGACTGGATGCCGGCCCTGCCCGCGGGGAGTTCACGAATCGTGCTGACCTCGAGGTCACCGAAGACGGTCATCGCGACGGTCCGTGGAATCGGAGTTGCTGTGAGGACGAGGACGTGCGGCGGCTGATGGCCCTTCTGCCTGAGCGCCTCGCGCTGCTCCACCCCGAACCTGTGCTGCTCGTCGACGACGACAAGCCCGAGGTCGTAGAAGGTCACGCTCTCGCCGAGGAGCGCGTGCGTCCCGACCACAATGCGAGCCTGGCCGCTCACGATGCGAAGCATCGCCTTACGGCGCTCAGCGGTCGAGAGGGTCCCGGTGAGCAGCGTCGGGAAGAGCTGGGCAGACAGGTCTGGGCCAAGGGAACGCACGAGGGAACGCAGGTGCTGTCCGGCGAGCACCTCGGTCGGTGCGAGGAGGGCGGACTGGCCACCGGAGTCGGCGACGGCGAGCATGGCCCGGAGCGCGACGAGAGTCTTTCCTGATCCCACTTCACCCTGCACGAGCCGGTTCATCGGGATCGGTTCGGCCATGTCGCTCGCGATCTCGGCCCCGACGCGTTGCTGGTCGCCGGTGAGAGTGAACTGCAACTGCCGATCGAACTGTTCGAGCAGTCCGCCTGGCTTGGCGACCCTGGGCGTTGTCTCCTCGAGGCGTGCGATCTGGCGCTGCTGCAACAGCCCCGCCTGCAGCAGGAATGCTTCGCGGTAACGCAGGGTGTCTTGCGCTCGGTGCCAGTCGGCATCCGTCTGTGGCCGATGGATCTTCTCGATCGCCTCGCCGTAGCTCAGGAGGTTTTCACGCTTTCTCACCTCGACCGGCACCGGGTCGGGAAGCTCGGGCAGGGCATCGAGGACGAGGGCCATCGCGCGGTGCACCTGCCAGCTCGCGACGGTGCTCGTTGCCGGGTAAATGGGGATGGGGGTTTCGGCCCACTTGCGGGCAGCGTCTGGACCGGTGTTGGCCTCGTTCGTCTCAAACAGCTCGTAGTCCGGGTGAGCGAGCTGGAGCGAGCCTTTGTAGTCGCCGACCTTGCCAGCGAAGATGCCGCGAGCACCGGGGCGGAGTTCGCGCGTGCGCCACGCCTGGTTGAAGAAGGTGAGGTTGAGCACGCCCTTCCCGTCGGTGATGCGCACCTCGAGAATGGAACCCTTGCGGGCTTTCATGGTGCGTTCACGCACTTCGATGACCTCGGCAACGATCGTCACCGGTTCACCGACCGGCAGCTCGCTGAGCGCGGTGAGCTCGCCCCTTCTGGCGTATCGCCTCGGGTAGTGCTCGAGCAGGTCACCGAGGGTGACGACGCCGAACGCTCGCTTGAACGCGGCAGCCGTCCGGCCACCGATGACGCTGTCAAGCTTGGCGGCCAGTGGCTCCACGTTCATGCTCCGAGTCTATTCGGACGCACCGACAGCGGTGCCCGGCCCGACGGGTACTGTTGGCGGGTGACCAGAATCGTTTCCGGGTTTGCCGGCTCCCTGACCCTGAAGATACCGAAGTCAGGAACCCGACCAACGAGCGACCAGGTTCGGGAGGCCATGTTCTCCGCACTCGATGCACGCGGCGTTCTCGACGGCGCCCAGGTGCTCGATCTCTACGCGGGCTCTGGAGCGCTCGGCCTGGAAGCGGCAAGCCGTGGCGCGAGCGAGGTCGTCCTGGTGGAGCGCGGATCCGCCGCGGCAACGGTGTGCCGCGTGAACGCGAAGGCCGTCTCGAAGGCAGCGCCGCACCCGATCGTGATCGACGTCGCCGCCCGCCCGGTGCAGACCTACCTGGACTCCGCCGTCGGCCCGTTCGACCTCGTCTTCCTCGACCCGCCGTACGATCTGCCCGAGGCAGAACTTGCCTCAAACCTCACCGCGCTCGTCGGGCTCCTCGGTCCGGATTCGCTCGTCGTTGTCGAACGGAGTTCACGGTCACCCGAACCCACCTGGCCGTCCGGCCTGGTTCCGGTGAGAAGCAAGAAGTACGGCGAGACTCTCGTGTGGTGGGCGGTCCCGGAGTAGGTCTTATCCGGCTCGGCCGTTCCAGCCCCCGTATGGGTCCCAGCCGAGAACTCCGCTGACCGGAGCGCCGTCGACGGTGACGCCAGACCCGGATGCGACGGTGCCGATCCTGCGGAAGCCGTCCGGCAGTGCGTTGTCGGCGGGGAAGGTCGCGAGCAGCGCGTGGTCCTCGCCCCCTCGAAGCGCGGTCTCAGGGTCATCTCCGAGGAGCGCGCGGTCGAGGTCGATGGCAACACCGGATGCCTGAGCGATGCGCTTGGCGTCGAGGGCGAGGCCGTCGGAGACGTCGAGCATCGCCGTCGCGCCTCTGATCGACGCCGTCACACCCGAGAGGATGGGAGGTCGAGGTGAGAGCTGCGCGCCGACGGCCTCTGGGTGCTCGATTCTCAGTTGCTGCGCTTTCGCGCGATCCGGCGTGCCGTCTGCCGTAACGGCATCCGTAAACAGCAGCCGGAGTCCCTCCGCCGCAACGCCGGCGTTGCCGCACAGGGCGACGATGTCTCCCGGTCGCGCTCCTGAGCGTAAGACCGGCTTCCTGCCCTCGAGGTCCCCCATGGCGGTGATGGCGAGAGTGAACGTGTCCGACACGGACAGGTCACCTCCGACGACACCGCAACCGGGTGCAAGCGCGTCACAGGCATCGCGAAGACCGGTTGAGATGTCTTCGAGCATGGCAACCGGTGTGTCTGGTGTCGCGGCGATAGCGACGACGAGTGCGGTCGGGCGCGCCCCCATCGCTGCGACGTCGGCGAGGTTCGACGCCGCTGCCTTCCAGCCGAGATCATGCCCGGTTGACCACGCCAGCCGAAAGTCCGGACCGTGCACCATCATGTCGGTTGTCACAACGAACCTGCCGTCGGGGGCCGCGATAACCGCGGCATCGTCCCCCGGCCCGACGAGCGCTGCAGCCGCCGTTGGGAGCAGAGGAAAGATCCGGGACAGCACGGCCAGTTCATGGACGCTGCCGACGGTGTCCGCGTCGGCCCCGGACTCCGGGCGGGTATTGGCAGGCTGCGTCATGCGTTCAACGGTAGCCTGAAAGGGATGTCTCCCCGCGCTCTCCCCCTCCGTTCCCTCGCTGGCAGCGTTTTGCTTGCCGCACTCGTTTCGCTCGGTGTAACCGGGTGCAGCCAGGCGGTGAGCCTCGAGGCCGCTCCCGACGCGAACAATCCGGCTTGCGCGGACGTGACGGTTCGGCTGCCCGAGACCGTCGCTGACAAGCCGAAGCGCGAGACCAACGCACAGGCGACAGCCGCGTGGGGATCGCCTGCCGCCATCATTCTGCACTGCGGCGTCGCGGTGCCCGGACCGACCACCGACCTGTGCGTCTCCCTCAACGGCATCGACTGGATTGCCGATGAGAGCGAAGCAGCCGACAACCGTTACCGGTACACCACGTATGGCCGCGACCCCGCCGTTGAGGTTGTCATCAACGCGGATGCCGCGACCGGAGGCGTGTCAGGAACCACAGCCCTCATCGACCTCACGAGCGCGGTCTCAGTGATTCCCGCGACGAAGGCCTGCGTCGGTCCTGAGGACGTCCTCGAGTAGCCCCGGACTTAGCTGTACAGCGACGGACTTAGCTGTACAGCGACGCCGTGCGGCGCGCGTCCGCAACGTCGATGAGCTCAGTGATGAGGTCTGCGTAGCTCAGCCCGCTGGCAATCCAGCAGCTCGGGAACATCGAGATCGGTGTGAAGCCGGGCATCGTGTTGACCTCGTTGACAACGATCCCGTCGTCGGTGAGGAAGAAGTCGACGCGCGCGAGACCCTCGGCGCCGATCGCGTCGAAGGCACGCAATGCGATCGACTGCAGTTCGGCGAGGGTGTCCGCGTCAATCGCGGCGGGGCAGACCAGGTCGATCCCCGGAGCGTCGAGATACTTGGCGTCGAAATCGTAGAAGTCACGTCCCGTGATCACGATCTCACCGGCGACGGATGCCCGCGCCGGCTCACCGGGACGGCCACCGAGCACAGCGATCTCCACTTCGCGTCCAGCCATTCCCTTTTCCATGAGGACCTTGTCGTCCTCAGCAAAGGCCGTCTGCATGGCGGCGTCGAGTTCCTCCACCGAGGTGACCTTGCTCACGCCGACACTCGAACCGGCGCGTGCCGGCTTGACGAACACCGGGAAGCCGAGGGCGCTGAGTGCGTCGTGGGCCACGGAGTTGTCGACGTGGTAATCCCGTCGCGAGATGGTGCGCCACGGTGCGACGGTGATACCGGCGTGTTCCAGGACCGTCTTGGTGAAGTGCTTGTCCATGCCGAGCGCCGATGCGAGGACGCCGCTGCCGACGTATGGCATGTCGATGAGTTCGAGCATGCCCTGGAGCGTGCCGTCTTCGCCGAAAGGACCGTGCAGAATTGGGAACACCATGTCGACAGAGCCGAGTGAGCTGGTGATGCCGTTCGCGGTGACGATCAGTTCCCGGCTGGTGGCACTCTCCGGCCACCGCACGCGGGTACCGTTATCGACCACCTCGGGGAGGTGTGACGGATCGAGCGCGAACCGGTCAGGGTTGTCTGCCTCAAGCACGTAGACGCCGTCTCGCGTGATCCCGACCGGGATAACGTCGAAGAGCGTGCGGTCAATAGCTTTGAGCACTCCGCCCGCCGTCGCGCAGCTGATTGAATGCTCGCTTGATCGACCTCCAAACAACACCACCACCAGGCGCTTCTCGATCATCGTTTGTCCTTTCGCCCTGAGGCTCGTCGCTGTCTGTCGTGAGGTGAGGTGCAATGTCTTTGGGGTCGAGGGTACCGTCGAGTACCTGTTTGACCTGCTCGACGATCGGCATTTCGACGCCGATGGAGCGAGCGAGTTCGAGCACGGGGGCGACGCTTGCGAGCCCCTCAGCGGTCTGCTGCATCTGCTTGACCACCGCGGGAAAGCTGTAGCCCTGCCCGAGCAACCGGCCAGCCGTGTTGTTGCGGGAGAGCGGCGACTGGCACGTCGCGATGAGGTCACCGAGGCCTGCGAGGCCCGAGAGCGTCTCCGCCTTCGCGCCCTGAGCGACAGCGAAGTCCGTCATCTCGACGAGTCCGCGCGTGATGATCGACGCTTTTGTGTTCTCGCCGTACCCGACGCCGTCGACGATTCCAATCGCGACGGCGATGAGGTTTTTCAGTACTCCGCCGAATTCTGTACCGATAACATCCGTGTTCACGAACGTCCGGAAATAGTTGTTGCGGGCGAGCAGGGCGACCGCCTGGGCCGTTTCAAGACTCTGCGAGGAGATCACGGCAGCCGTCGGCTGTTCACGGGCAATTTCAAGCGCGAGGTTCGGACCTGATGCGACGGCGATCCTCGCCGGGTCGATGCCGAGTCCCTCGGCGATGACCTCGCTCATGCGAAGGCCTGTCCCCCGCTCGACGCCCTTCATGAGCGACACGACGATGGTCGTTTCGTGAATGTGAGGCCGGATGGCGGCGAGATTCTCACGGAGTGACTGGCTCGGAACGGCGATAAACACCTGCGCGGCGCCCTTGAGTGCGTCGGCGAGGTCGGCTGTCGCCGTGAGGTTGGCCGGCAGCAGGACACCGGGGAGATAGTCGCTGTTGCGGTGGTTGCGGGAAATCTCCGCGGCGAGCTCGGGGCGGCGTGCCCACATCGTGACGTGTGATCCGCCGTCGGCGAGGATCTTGCCGAACGTCGTTCCCCAGCTTCCCGTACCGAGTACAGCGACGCGCGTTGGTGTCTTACGGCTCAAAACCGGCCTGTGTCTTTCTGGTTGTGCTTGCTCGGGTCCCACGGCTCTTTCGGCGGCGTCTCGCCCCGGATCTCGGCGAGCAGCTCGGTGATCGCCGCCATCACGACGGCGGTTGCCTCGGTGAGCGTTGCTGAGTCAAGCGTCCGGTCAGCGAACCGGGAGAGATCGACGGGATCGCCGATCCGAACCTCGATGGGCTTGGGCGGGAAGAAGCTTATCTTGCGGGAATACCTCGCCATGACCTTATCGGTTCCCCAGTGCGCCATCGGTGTGATGGGGATGCCGTGGGTCAGCGCGATCCGGACGGCCCCGGTCTTTCCACGCATCGGCCAGAGATCGGGGTCACGGGTGAGCGATCCCTCGGGGTACACGACAACGCCCTGACCCTTCTCGACGAGCTTTCCACCCGCTCCGACCGGGTCCTGGCCGCGGACGGAGCCTGTCCGTTCCACCGGAACCTGACCGGATTTGGTGAGCAGCCAGCCAATCACGGGCACCTTGAACAGCCCGGCCTTCGCCATGAATCGCGGCGCTCGGCCGAGCTTCCACACGGTGACACCGACCACAATCGGGTCGATCTCACTGAAGTGGTTCGGCGCGAGGATGAACGGCCCGCTGCGCGGCAGCTTCTCACCACCGGTGATGTGCAGCCGCATCATGAGCGATGCCGGCGGCAACGCGATCGACGCGAGAAGCCAGTAAATGGACGGGCGGGTCTTCTCCGGGCTCGCCCGAAGGCGCACGGGATTCGGTGATGTCACCGCCCCATTATCCTTCGAGAACGAAGTCGGCCCCCAGCTGCTCGAGCTTGGTGATGAATTTCTCGTATCCGCGGCTGATGATGCCGACGTTCGATACCGTCGAGGTCCCTTCGGCACTCAGCGCAGCGATGAGGTGCGAGAAGCCCCCGCGGAGGTCGGGAACGACGATATCTGCACCGTGCAGCTTCGTCGGACCTGAGATGACCGCCGAGTGGTTGAAGTTGCGCTGGCCAAAGCGGCAGGCCTGTCCACCGAGGCACTCCTTGTGCACCTGGATGGTCGCGCCCATCTCAACCAGCGCGTCGACGAATCCGAAACGCTGCTCGTAGACAGTCTCGTGAACGATCGAGACGCCCTTCGCCTTGGTGAGGGCGACGACGAGCGGCTGCTGCCAGTCCGTCATGAATCCGGGGTGAACGTCGGTCTCGATAATCACCGGGTTGAGTTCGGTACCGGGGTGGTAAAAGCGGATGCCGTCATCGTGGATGTCGAACTTGCCGCCAACCTTGCGGTAGACGTTGAGGAACGTGAGCATCTCGGCCTGGCGTGCTCCGCCGACGAAGATGTCTCCCTCGGTTGCGAGAGCCGCAGCGGCCCAGCTCGCGGCCTCGTTGCGGTCGAAGAGCGCCGTGTGGCTGTAGCCCTCGAGCCGGTCGACACCCTCGATACGGATGACGCGATCGGTGTCCACCGTGATGATGGCACCCATCTTCTGCAGGATGTTGATGAGATCCATGATCTCGGGCTCGATCGCCGCGCCACGAAGCTCGGTGATGCCCTCAGCGCGAACGGCGGTGAGCAGGACCTGTTCGGTCGCGCCGACGCTCGGGTACGGCAGGTGCACCTTGGTTCCCTTGAGGCCGTTCGGTGCGCTCATTCGGATGCCGCTCGGCTGCTTCTCGACGATGGCGCCGAACTGGCGGAGGACTTCGAGGTGATAGTCGATCGGGCGGTCACCGATGCGGCAACCACCGAGGTCGGGGATGAACGCTTCGCCGAGACGGTGAAGCAGCGGCCCGCAGAACAGGATCGGGATGCGGCTGGACCCGGCGTGAGCGTCGATGTCCGCCATGTGTGCGCTCTCGACGTTCGACGGGTCGAGCGTCAGGACGCCGTTCTCGTCGCTCGTGACCTTGACGCCGTGGACGTCGAGCAGCCCGCGCACGACGCGGACATCACTGATGTCGGGAACGTCGCGGAGCACGCTCGGGGTTTCACCGAGGATGGCGGCAACCATGGCCTTGGTGACCAGGTTTTTCGCTCCCTTGAGCTCGATGCGCCCGTTGAGGGGGCGGCCACCGCGGATGGTGATTTTGTCACCGGTGAGTCCCACGCTGGCACCTGCCCGTGAAGCATCCTGAAGAAGTGAAGTCAAATGTGTTACCTGCGCAGCCTGATTACTTGATGGGAAGTGTCTTGGGGCGCCAGTTTTCCCTGGCAGCCTCAAATTCGGTGATCCGCGCCTCGTCACGCAGGGTCAGGCCTATATCGTCAAGGCCTTCGATCAATCGCCACCTAGTGTAATCATCGATCTCAAATGAAACCGTGAGCTCACCGATAGTGACTTCTTTCGCAACCAGATCCACGGTGATTTCTATTCCCGGGTTGCGTTCAATCTCTGACCAGATCTTTTTCGTGTCGTCTTCGGAGATCTCGGCGGCCAGAAGCCCCTGTTTTCCTGAGTTGCCTCGGAAGATATCGCCGAAGCGCGGGCTCAGGATGACCTTAAAGCCGAAGTCACGGAGTGCCCACACGGCGTGTTCACGTGACGAACCCGTGCCGAAGTCGGCGCCAGCGACGAGAACGCTCGCGCCCTGGAACTCGGGGCGGTTGAGAACGAAGTCGGGGTCCTGACGCCACGCCGCAAAGAGTGCGTCCTCGAAACCGGTTTTGGTAACGCGCTTGAGGTAGACGGCGGGGATGATCTGGTCGGTGTCGACGTTCGACCTCATCAGTGGGGCGGCGATGCCTGTGACCGTTGTGAATTTGTCCATGCTCAGTTCGCTCCTTCAAGGTCGGCGGGGCTGGAAAGTGTTCCGCGGATCGCCGTCGCTGCCGCGACGAGCGGTGACACGAGGTGGGTTCGACCACCCTTGCCCTGTCGACCCTCGAAGTTCCGGTTGCTTGTCGATGCGCACCGCTCACCAGGGGCCAGCTGATCGGGGTTCATACCGAGGCACATCGAGCACCCGGCGAACCGCCACTCGGCACCGAAGTCCTTGATCACCTGGTCAAGCCCCTCGGCTTCTGCTTCGATTCGAACGCGCGCAGAGCCCGGCACAACCATGACCCGAACGCCGTCCGCCTTTTTCTTACCCTCGATCACCGAGGCGAACGCGCGAAGGTCTTCGATCCTGCTGTTGGTGCACGACCCCATGAACACGGCGTCGACCGGGATCTCCTTCATCGGGGTACCCGCGGCGAGGTCCATGTATTCGAGTGCACGCTCGGCGGCGGCGCGCTCGTTGGGGTCGGCGATGGTGGCCGGGTTGGGCACCGCGTCGCTGAGCGAGACCCCCTGGCCCGGGTTCGTGCCCCAGGTGACGAAGGGGTCGAGCGTATCGGCATCGAGGTACACCTCGGCGTCGAAGGTCGCACCTTCATCGGTGGCGAGGGTCTCCCAGTAGGCAACCGCCGTGTCCCAGTCCTCACCGGACGGCGCGTGCGGTCGGCCCTTGAGGTACTCGTACGTTGTCTCGTCTGGAGCGACCATTCCGGCGCGAGCGCCGGCTTCGATCGACATGTTGCAGATGGTCATGCGCCCCTCCATCGAGAGGGCGCGGATCGCGGAACCGCGGTACTCGAGCACATAGCCCTGCCCGCCACCGGTTCCGATTTTCGCGATCACGGCGAGGATGATGTCCTTGGCTGTGACGCCTGGGCGCAGAGTGCCGTCGACGTTGATCGCCATGGTTTTGAACGGCTTGAGCGGAAGCGTCTGCGTCGCCATGACGTGTTCGACCTCACTCGTTCCGATGCCGAACGCCATCGCGCCGAATGCGCCGTGCGTTGACGTGTGTGAGTCACCGCAGACCACGGTGATGCCTGGCATGGTCAGCCCGAGCTGGGGGCCGACAACGTGAACGATTCCCTGTTCGATGTCACCGAGCGAGTGAAGGCGAATACCAAACTCGACAGCGTTCTTGCGCAGCGTCTCGATCTGGGTCCTGCTGGTGAGGTCGGCAATGGGCTTATCGATCCCGAGCGTTGGCGTGTTGTGGTCCTCGGTCGCGATCGTGAGGTCGGGCCGGCGCACGGGACGCCCGGCGAGACGAAGACCGTCGAATGCCTGTGGGCTCGTCACCTCGTGGACGAGGTGCAAGTCGATGTAGATCAGGTCTGGATTGCCGTCTTCACCCTTGGCGACGAGGTGGTCGTCCCAGACCTTCTCGGCGAGAGTTCGCGGCTTCGCGGCCGGGGCCGCGTGTTTCGGGTGGCCTGATGCCGACGGTGCCGGTGCGGTGGACTCTGTTGTCTGCTGCATGCTGCATTCCTTGCGAAGAGTTATGGATCAGGCAACG
>JAZQRG010000325.1:0-3209 GCA_045629445.1 Mycetocola sp.
AAACGGGCGCGAGGTGCGGATCGCGGTTCATCAGTTCGAGGTAGCGGGTGAGCTGCTCGTCGCCGTCGATATCACCACGTCGCTTGAGCTCGACGGCCACCGACGCGCCCTTCTCGTCGCGGGCGAGGATGTCAACGGGGCCGATCGCCGTCATGTACTCCCGGCGCACGAGGGTGTGGCCGTCGCCGAGCAGTTCGATCTGCTCGGCCAGGAGCTTCTGCAGGTGGGCCTCAACGCCGTCCTTCTGCAGGCCGGGGTCGATGCCGAGTTCGTGCGCCGAATCGTGCAGCACCTCGTAGATCGAGACGATCAGCATGTCGCCGGTCTTTGCGTGGGTGACCTTCCAGGTCTCCGTGACGCCGGCATCCGTCTGGGGCGCGTCGGGCTCACCGATGGTGAGCGTGCACGGCGGACTCATCCAGTTGAGCGGCTTGTAGCTGCCGCCGTCGGAGTGGACGAGGAGGCTGCCGTCGCTCTTCACCATCAGCAGGCGGGTGGCCAGCGGCAGGTGTGCCGAGAGTCGTCCGGCATAGTCAACGGAACACTTCGCAATCACCAAACGCACTCGAGAAGTGTAGCCCGGCCGGGAGGCCTCTCCGGACGAACGGTCAGGACGCCGGCCGTGACGCCAGCTTCGCTTTCCGTTCGCGGGCGGCGGGCGACGCGAGCCCCGAGAGCACCACGAGTACAAGCACAACGAAGAGCGCGTTGAGGAGGCCGATCTGGTCGCCGAGAAGGCCGATGACGGGCGGCCCGACGAGGAAGGCAAGGTAGCCGATCATGGCGACGGCGCTCACTCGCGCAGCGGCGTTCGGCCCCTCGGCTGCCGCGGACATTCCGAGCGGGAAGCCCAGGGCGCTCCCGAGCCCCCACAGCACGGTGCCGATAACGACGATCCACAGCTCGGGGCCGAGGATGAACACGAGCAGCCCGATCGCCGCCGAAACCGCGGAGACCTGAAGGACGACGACGCGGCCGAAACGATCGACGAGCGGACCGCCGGCCACCCGCCCGACCGTCATCGCCGAGACAAAGACGCCGAAGACGATCGCTCCCGTTGGTTCAGACTGGCCGTGCCCTTCGACGGTTGCGAGGGCGAGCCAGTCTGTGGCGCTACCTTCCGCGAATGCCATTCCGAGCATGATGACGCCGATGAGAATGAGCCTGACATCCGCCCACACCGCGAGATTTGCCCGCAGCCGAGCCTTCCAGTCCTGCTTGTGCGAAGACGTGGTTGTCGTGTCACCGAGGTTCTCTCGAATCGGCACATATCTCACGGCGATCACAACAGCGAGGGCGATGAGCGCTGCCATCGCAACGGCGTGCCAGACCACTGAGATTTCCAGAGCGGATGCCGCGGCGCCGATTCCAGCACCGAGGACGGTTCCGACGCTGAAGAACGCGTGCATGAGGGGGAGCACTGTCTTGCCCAACTCGGTCTCGGCGGCGGCACCCTCGACGTTCATCATCACGTCGACACTTCCGTTGCCGAAGCCGAACAGGGCGAGGCCGAGGAAGACGAGCGGGGGCGAGAACACGACACCGGCGCCGATGCCGATGAGGACGAGCCCGACCGCGACGCAGGTCAGCGAAAAGACCATGCCGGTGCGGGCGCCAAACCGAGCCATGAGCGCCGCGGAGGCCATGAGTCCGAGGATCGAGCCAGCGCTCATGCCCAGGATGAGGAGTCCGATCGATCCGGTTGAGACATCCAGGTTTTGCTTGATCTCGGGCAGTCGCGCCGCCCACGTGGCGATGCTCAGGCCGGAGAGGGTGAAGATCACGAAGATCGCGTTGCGCCAGGCGAGAAGTTCGTGGCGCGGGCGGACGGCTGGGGAGAGCGAAGGCATGGATTTCCGGTGATCTGAGTGAGGGCGGGAAGCGAGGGGATCCAGAAATCGAATCGATTCGATCCCGCGCTTCGCCTAAGCTAACGCGAGAGAAGACCCGCGGTCAAGGGCACCAGGCCCGCAAGCCCACCATCTCGCCCGAACGAGAGAACGAATGACCCAGCAGCCACCGGCATCCGCCTCGATGCCCCACGCGGGGCGTCCAACGCTCGCCGCCGTTGCCGCGCGAGCCGGAGTCTCGCCATCGACCGCATCGCTCGCGTTCAGCGGGCAGGGACCGGTCTCTGACTCGACTCGGGAGAAAGTGCTCGCTGCAGCGAAGGAGCTGGACTATGGCGGGCCCGACCCTCTCGCCCAGTCGCTGCGCCGGGGGCGAAGCGGCATCATTGGCGCGCTCATCCCCGCCCGCATCGGTGTCTCCTTTCGTGACCCTGTGCTCATTCAGACACTTGACGGCCTCGCCGAGGAGATCTCGTCGATCGGTGCCGGCCTCCTGCTGCTGCCCGACCTCGGCGAAGGCGTCGTGAGCGTCACAACGGCGCCTGTTGACGCCGTTGTGCTCGTCGGCTGCAATGCGGACGCGCTCGACATACTTGAGGCGCTGCGACGCCGCAACATCCCGATCGTGCAGATCGAGGGCCCCGGTGACAACGGCGTGCACACGGTGAGCGTCGACAACCGTGGCGGCACCCGGCAGCTGGCACAGCACCTCAAGGACCTCGGCCACTCCCGGGTTGCCCTCGTCACCCTGAGCCTGGACCGGGACCGGAGGTTCGCACCCCTCACTCCTGACCGTGAGGCCGGAGCCACCATCACAACGACCCTTGACCGGATCGCCGGGGCCCGTGATGTCTACCCGGACGTCTCCGGGATGATCGCCGCGGGCAGCCGCAGTGATGCCGGCCGTGAGGCTGCACTCGCGCTTCTCGACGTGGCGCCGGATGCCCGACCAACCGCGATTCTCGCGCAGAGCGACCTGCTCGCCGCTGGGGTGATCGCCGCGGCTGAGGAACTCGGTCTCCGTGTGCCAGAGGACCTCAGCGTTGTCGGCTTTGACGGCATCCGTGTCGATGGTCTTGAGCGCCGGCTCACGACAGTGTGGCAGCCATCACACGACAAGGGTGCTGCCGCTGGGCGAGCCGTCGCCGAGATGCTTGCCGGGCACTCGCCCGATCCCGCCCGATTCGGTGTGCTGTTCCAGCCGGGTGATACGTCGGGCCCGCCTCAGGCTTGGCCCTGGTCGCGCTCGCGGTCGAGTTTCATGATGGCCAGAATTCGGCGGAGGTCCATCGCAACAGCCGCGACCGGAGTGAGTTTCGATGGCGCGCTGTCGCGGTCGGCATCGATGTCGGCGATGAG
>JAZQRG010000326.1:0-2109 GCA_045629445.1 Mycetocola sp.
GAGCTATACCAAATCGAGTTCTCCGACGCCCGATCGGCACCTCTGTCACCTTTCTGACGGAAGGTGACAAACTGCTGCGGGGATGGCATTGTTACACAGGCTCATTAACAAATGAAATGGGCTATGTAGAACAACGTCGAAGGGAACTCTCAATGAGCTCGTCAGAAACAGGTTTGCTTGCATTCATCGCGCTGATCGGAGGCATCATCCAGGGCCTCGCCAGCAGCTCGAGCTAGTTCAAGCACATAGTTCCCTGTCGCGTCCCCGGTGGCGCCCTGACGGGCCCCGGGGACGCGCGGTGCATATGACGAACAATTCTGACAGAGCTCTGACCACGGTATTGCGGCCGCACGCGCGCGCCCTCCGCGGTCCACTACTTCTATTGTTTTTCCTGCAGGTCACCGCTGCAGTGACAACACTGTTGATGCCCAATCTCAACGGCCGCCTCATCGACGACGGTATCGGCCGGGCAGATATGGATGCGATCCGAACCATCGGCGCGATGATGCTTACCTTGGCTGTCGTCAGCCTCGTCGTATCCGTGCTGGCGACAGTCCTCGGGTCATACATCTCGACATCCATCGGCCGCGACCTCCGCAACCAGACCTACGCGCGGGTGCAGAGCTTCGCCGACACCGATGTACACCGGTTCGGGATCCCGTCCCTCATCACCCGCAGCACCAACGACATCAATCAGCTGCAACTGATGATCTTCGTCGTGATGACCATCCTTGCCACGGCACCGGTCCTGGTCATCGGCGGCGCCGTGATGGCACTGAGTGAGAACTACCGGCTGGCACCTCTGGTGGTGCTCGTCGCCGCCGCGCTCATGGTGATCGTGGTCGTCATCGTCGGCAAGCTCGTCCCGCACTACGAGAAGTTGCAGAAGTCGGTCGACCGGGTCGGACGGGTGCTCCGCGAACAACTCACCGGCATCCGGGTCATCCGGTCGTTCGGCCGCGAAGACCTCGAGACCTCCCGCTTCGCGACGGCCAACACCGACCTCACCAAGACCGCGTGGAGTATCGGCTCGCTGCAGGCCCTGCTGTTGCCCAGCATCATCTTCGTCGCGAACATCGGCGCCGTCGCGGTGATCGGCGTCGGAGCCGTTCTGGTCGACAACAATTCGATGCAGGTCGGCGGGATCGTGGCGTTCGTCGGATACCTCACGCAGATCGTCATCGGGCTCTCCATCGGCGCGGCCATGGTTGCCCTGCTGCCCAAGGCGAAGGTGAGTGCTCGCCGAATCCATGAGGTGCTCAGCACCGAGCCCTCGGTGCAGGACCCGGCCGCCGGCCGTACCCCGGACTCACGGACGGGCCACGTGAAACTCTCAGGCGTCGGTTTCCGCTATCCCGGCGCGCAGCACCCGGTCCTGCATGACATCAACCTCGACTGCCGTCCGGGCACCCTCACCGCGGTACTGGGAGGAACCGGAGACGGCAAGAGCACACTGCTCGGACTCATCCCACGCTTCAACGACGTCACCGCCGGGCAGGTACTGATCGATGGCATCGACGTGCGCGAGCGTCACCGATCCGAACTCTATGAAGACATCTCCTACGTCTCGCAGGTCCCAGCCCTGCTTTCCGGCACACTCGAATCGAATCTGCGTCTGGGCAATCCGACGGCGAGCGACGACGACCTACGGTCAGCGCTGCAGGTCGCCTGCGCAACCGACTTCGTGTTCTCGCACGAAGACGGCCTCGACCAGCGGGTGCAGCACGGCGGCAAGAACTTCTCCGGGGGCCAGCGCCAACGTCTGGCGCTCGCACAGGCCATCGTCGCCAAACCGCGGCTGCTGTTGCTCGACGACCCCTTCTCTGCCCTGGACCCCGAGATCGAGAGCATCGTGAAACATCGCCTACGCCAGGAACTTGCCGACGCAGTCATCATCTTGACCGCGCAACGCGTCTCGTCGGCGCGCGGCGCGGACACGATCGTCGTCCTGGCCGACGGCCGTATCGATGCCCTGGGTACCCACGACGAACTGGCGGCCACCAGTTCGGTGTACCGAGAGATCCTCGACTCACAGGCTGCCCTGCGATGAACCTGAAGTGGTTGTTGGCCAGGCTCGCCCACGAGCGGCAGAAGCTGGCCATCGTGGGA
>JAZQRG010000327.1:0-3570 GCA_045629445.1 Mycetocola sp.
CTCGCGGTCCTTGGGAGGAGCTGTCGTCACGAGGTCTTCGAGAAGGTGCCTCGTGGCGTGAGCGATCTCAGCGACGGCCCGGTCGAAGGCAGCGGCGTTGGCCTGGGACGGCCGCGTGGAACCGCTGACCTTTCGCACGTACTGGAGGGCGGCGGCGTGCACTTCGTCGTCGGTTGCTTCCGGTTCAAAATTGTGGAGCTGATGAATGTTCCTGCACATAGTCCGAGGGTAATTCGGTCGGTTCGGGTTCGGAACCCCCCGCAGAGCATCACTCCGATGTGTCGCCAGTATCGCCTGCATCGCCGCCCGAGATGTTGACGAGCCAGTCGACGCCGTACCGATCGACGAGCATGCCGAAGCTGTCGCCCCACGGTGCGCGGGTGAGTGGCTCAGTGATCGACCCGCCGTCAGCGAGGGCGTCAAAGAATCGCGTGAGAGCATCGCTGTCGTCGCCGCTCAGTGAAATCGATCCGTTCGACGGGGTTCCCTGAACTGCCGACGGGATATCCGCACCCATGAGCGTGAGGCCGTGTGGCGTATCGAGCTGTCCATGCATGATTTTGTCGCTGTCTGCGGGGTCATCACTCGCACCGTTCTCACCGAAGGTGCCGAGGTTCAGCTCTCCGCCGAACACCGACTGGTAGTACGTCATGGCTTCCCGGGCGGTACCGGCGAAATTCAGGTACGGGTTCAGGACGATGGACATGGTTGGCCTCCTTGCCGACGTGACCGTTGTCACTCCTTAGTTGTCACCAATTATTGGCGCCACAACGACAGAAGGCGAGGGGTCATCGAGAACGGAGCAGAGCGAGAACGGATCAGAGCGAGAACGGATCAGAGCGAGAACTCAGCCTCGGCGCGATTCTCGACGGCAGCGCGAACCCGCTTGATCATGTCATCCGACATCGGTGGCAGATCGTCGACCGGGAACCACGCTGCTTCGGTGTTTTCGCCGTCGGCGGGGAATGGCGTCCCCGATTCGTAGCGGAGACGAAAGACGAGGTCGAGGTACTGGCTCTTGTCACCGTTCGGGTAGACGACCGGGGCCGTCACGCCCACCTGGACGAGGCGTTCAACCGTCGCGATGACATCCGCTTCTTCTTGCGTCTCACGAATGGCGGCCGTTGCCGGCTGTTCGCCCGGATCGATGATGCCGGTGACGGGAGTCCACGCACCGCTGTCGGAGCGGCGAACGAGCAGGATCGCGTCACCCTTGAAGACAACCGCTGTCACACCGGACAGCCACAGGGGATCGGTGCCGATCTTTTCGCGGAGGGCGAGGACGAAATCGGGGGTTGCCATGCGAAAACTCTATTCGACGGCGCTGTGCTGTTTCTGACCCGGTGGCACCGGCGGGTCGCCTCAGTGCGCGGTCACGACCTCGAGAGCGTGGCGGACCGCATCGATCGATGTGGTGACGTCATCGTCGTCGGTCGACCAGTTGCTCACCGAAATGCGGAGAATGTCGCGTCCCTGCCAGTGGGATCCGGACATCCACACGGTGCCGTCCGAGATGAGTTGTTCGGTGACCTTGCGGGTGAGTTCGTCGCTCTCGAACACGAGACACACCTGGGTGAAGACGACGTCGTTGAGGATGCTGACGCCCGGTATGCGTGCGAGTCCATCGGCGAGCGTGGCTGCGGTGTCCGCGAGCCGTTCTACGAGTGCGATGGTTCCCGACCGGCCCAGCGAGCGCAGTGCCGCCCAGACGGGCACCCCGCGGGCCCGGCGCGAGAGTTCGGGAACCTTTTCCCACGGGTCGCCAGGCCCTCTCGCGTCATCGTGGATCAGGTAGTCGGTGTGGATGCCGAAGGTCGAGCGGAGGACCGCGGGTTTCGCAACGATGGCGATTCCACAGTCGTACGGCACGTTGAGCGTCTTGTGGGCGTCCGTTGCCCAGGAGTCGGCCGTTTCGATGCCCGTGAGTGTGTTCCGGTAGCGAGGGCTCGCTGCGGCCCAGAGCCCGAACGCGCCGTCGACGTGCACCCACGCACCGTGTTCGTGGGCAACCTGGATGGTTTCGGCCATCGGGTCGAAAGCGCCGGAGTGCAGGTTTCCGGCCTGAAGGCAGACGATCACCGGACCGTGAACGTTCGCGAGAGCATCCGCCAGCGCTGAGCTGATCAGCCTGCCCTGATTATCTGTTGCGACGGCGGTCGGCAATCCGAGCCCGAGGTAGCGGAGCGCGAGGTCGACGGATGCGTGTCGTTCTTCGCCGACGAGGACGGTGACGCCGGGACTGCCGGTGAGGCCGGCCGTGTCGATATCCCAGCCGACGGCATCCAGAACCGCTTTGCGGCCGGCGGCGAGACCGACGAAATTCGCGACGGTGCCGCCGGTCGTGAAACCGACGTCTGCTGTCGATGGCAGGCCGAGCAGGTCGAGAATCCACTCTCCGGCGGCCTGTTCGATGGCAGCGGTCGAGGGGGAGGCGTAGCGGAGGGCGGTGTTCTGGTCCCAGGAGCTCACGAGCCAGTCGGAGGCGAGGGCGGCGGGAAGTGTTCCGCCGATCACCCAGCCGAAGAACCGGCCGGATGGCATGGCCATGAGACCGGGTTCGGCGAACTGTGCCAGTTCGTCGACAACGGCTGTCGGGTCAGCGGGGTCGTCCGGCAGCGGAACCGAGAAGTGCTCGGCGATCTGGTCAGCGGTCAGCTGGGGCCGTACCTCGCGCGTTGGCAGCGACGTGAGCCACTCCAGGGAGTGCTCGCGTGCGCGGTCGAGAGGTTGGCGGTAGGCGTCAGGATGTGCAGCCACAGTCAGAGGCTAGACCTGTGCGGCGTGGTGCAACAGCCCCTCATCTCAGTGTCCCTTGTGCCGCCTAGGCTGAGCTTTATGACTTTCGCCGAAGATTCCGATCCGTACCGTTGGCTTGAGGATGTCGAGGGCGAGAAGGCTCTCGAGTGGGTGCGGGCCAGAAATGCGGCAACCGAATCAACCCTTGCGGCGACACCGGAGTTCGCAGAGACCGAAGCGGCTGTTTTATCCGTCCTGGATTCGGACGCGAAGATCCCGATGGTGCAGAAGATCGGTGACTGGTATTACAACTACTGGCGCGATGCTGAGCACGAGCGGGGCCTGTGGCGGCGGACGACTCTCGAGGAGTACCGCACGGCGACACCCAACTGGGAGACGGTGCTTGACCTCGATGCGCTCAACGCGGCCGAGGGCGAAGACTGGGTCTGGCACGGTGCATCCGTCTTGCGTCCGGGGTTCCGTAAGGTGCTGATCGACCTCTCTCACGGCGGTTCCGATGCTGACGTGACACGCGAATTCGATCTTGAGACTCTCTCATTCGTTGCACCGGAGGATGGCGGGTTCTTCCGGCCGGAAGCGAAGGGAAGCCTCGGCTGGATCGACGACGACACGGTTTACCTGTCGTCCGACCTGGGTGAGGGCTCGGTGACGTCGTCCGGCTATCCGCGAATCGCACGCAGGTGGCGTCGCGGAACGCCGATCGAGTCGGCGGAGGTTCTCTTCGAGGGCGAATCGACGGATGTGTCCGTTGGTGCCTTCCGCAGCCACACGCCCGGCTACATCCGTGACTTTGTCTATCGCGGCACCACCTTC
>JAZQRG010000328.1:0-7715 GCA_045629445.1 Mycetocola sp.
TTGATCCCGGGGAAAGCCCAGGTCACACAAGGTTGTGAAAAGTCGGCATCCGCTCTCGTTGGGGAGGAGACGCATCGCCGTGGGCAAAAGTAAGGGCCGATCGGAGAGGCGTCCGACCGACCCTTGTCCCTTTGCACCAAGAGTGTCCTGCAATCACATGCCGGTAGCTGCCACAGCAAAACAACTACCGTGCGAGCACTCTATAACGGAAAGATAACGAGGCACAAGCCTTTTCCGTTACCTTTTCGTGACCGCCTTTGGGGTGTCGTGTCTCATTCGACCTGCGAAATTCTCACCGATCCGGAAATCGTCTCACTCGATCCGGAAATTCTCACGCGACCTGATCGATGCCGTGGCGTGTCTCCGAAGCGTGGCCGCACCTCGGAGTAGCTTGACGCGCAAAGCCGGAGGCATCGCCCGACGGAGCAGTATGTGGCAGCCGGCCTCCGCTGAGGAGGCGCGTGGTGATTCTGACCGAAAGCTGGCTGGCGGCGATCGATGGAACGAATGCTCTCGCGGGCACGATCGAGTTTTCCAGACATGGACTCATTCAGCATGTGGATCCGGTTGACGCGGCGTGCGTGGTGTTCGAGGATGCGGACCCGGTTCGAGAGTTCCCGTCGTGGCCCGGCAAGCGCAACTTCGAGGGCAAGTTGTGGATGGCTTCGACGGGCAGGCACGTGCCGTTCGAGTCGTTCTGGGAGCGCTCGTTCCTGACCTCGCTGGACCGGGGCGGGGATGTCACCGGGGTGGCGAGCCAGCCGATGTGGATTCGCTGGCGATCGCCGAAGCGTTCGCATGCGCCCGACTACTTCGTACGCCGATCTGACGGTGGCGCGCTGCTCGTCGACGTGAGGCCGGCCGACCTGCTCAAACCCGAGGACAGCGTCAAGTTCGAGCTCACTCGACGCCTCGCCGCAGCGTTGGGCTGGTCGTATCTCGTCTTCGATCAGCTTCCCGGGGCGACACAGGCGAACCTCCGCTTTCTGCTCCGGTACCGGGACCCCGCGTGGCTCTCAGGCGTCGACGTCGGTTCTCTGCAGCTGGTGGGCGCGATGGCACTGAGAGCGCTTGCGGACCGCCTTCGACCCGTCGCCATGTCGGGGCTCGGAGCGGCATACGCGTTGATATGGAGAGGCGCCGGCGCCGTGGATCTGTCTCGGCCTCTGTCGATGTCCACCCTGGTGTCGTTCGACGGTGCGATATGAGACTTCACCCGGGAGACGTGATCCGCTGGGAAGGCGGCACCCATCAGGTCATCGCGGTTCGCCCGTCCTATCTCACGCTGCGTTCTGCGGACGGGGACGAAGACGTCGAGGTCTTGGCGGCCGATCTGCAACTGGACGCGGAGCCCGCCGCCGCGATCCCCGCGCGACACCTTCTAGAGTTGCGCAACCTCGACGACCTCGACGCTGCCGAGCGGCGTGTAGTCGACGTCTGGCTCGATGAGCTCGAGGGGATCGAGGAGAACGCGGCGCAAGGGATGAAGCGGATGCAGGCCTACGAGCAGGCGGCCGCGAACGTGAACAGACTCCTCGGAACGGACTATGGCACCAGCAAGGTCATCCGACAACGACAGGACTTGAAGAAGATGGGGGTCAGCGGACTGCTCGACCGTCGTCGCCACGGCCTCGCCGATGCCCCCGGCCGTGCGTACGACGAGCGCCTGATCGACGCGATCCTCACTGTGCAGGCTGGGCAGGAGCGGAAGTCGACGGGCACCGGGACTCGGTTGATCTGGCTGGTCCGCAGGGAGCTGGATGACCGTTTCGGCGAGGGAGTGGTGCCGATGCCGAGCCGCGCGACGATGTATCGGCTGCTGAGCGAGCTCGATGCCGGCAAGCACACGCTCGGGACGGCACGTACCCGTCGCACCACCGCGAATCAGCCGGATTATATGCATGGGGCGCGGTCGGGGGTTCGACCTGGTGAGCGGGTGCTGATCGACACGACGCCGATGGAGATCCTCGTCGAGTGCGACGGTGAACCTGTCCGCCCCGATCTCACCCTGCTGCTATGCGAGGCATCCAGGTCGGTGCTCTCCGGCACCGTCACTGTCGGCTCGCGCAGCATCGACCTGGTGGTGGTCCTCGCCCGCGCTCTCGTGCCCTACTCCTCTCGCCCCGACGGGGTTCGCGCGAACCGGCGCCAGGTGTCGGAGGCATGGACCGGCACAGACGGGCTCATGGTCGAGCGGTTCGAGGCGCTGCGTGATGCGCAGCCGTACGTCTTCCCGGAGTCGATCACGACCGATCGTGGTGCCTCGTATATGTCACGGCACTTCTCGGATGCGTGCCGGACGTTGGGGATCTCGCTGACGGTCAACGCGGACTACACGCCGACGCAGAAGGCGAAGATCGAGCGCATGTTCCGCACGGTCAAGGACCTCTTCACCCAGTACGCGATCGCGTTCCTCGGGCAGAGCACCGACATGCGAGGCGACGAGATCATTGCAACGAGCCAGCTACTCACCCTCGAGCAGCTGCAGGAACTGTTCGAGGACTGGGTCGCCGTGACCTGGCAGAACCGACCGCACAAGGCGCTGCGAGACCCCCGCAATCCGCGACTGATGCTGACCCCGAATCAGATGGTCGCCGCGTACCGGGAGATCGCGCCGGAGCTGCAAGTCCCGCTCACAGCCGAGAAGTACATCGCGCTGCTCCCCACCGAGTGGCGGGTGATCAACCACTACGGCGTCGACATCGACCTGCGCGTCTACGACTCGACGGAACTCGGCCCGCTGCGGAAGAAGCGGTCGCCGCACCACCGGCAGCAAGGCAAGTGGCCGTTCCACGTCGACCCCTACAACCCGATGACCGTGTGGCTGGAACTCGGCGATCAGTTCATCCCACTCGACTGGCGATCCCCGTACAGCGGCGCCCCGATGGCCGACGAGGTGTGGCGGGTCGCGCGCGCCCAAGCCGCCGCCCGCGGCGAGACCGAGCCGAGCACAGACGACCTCAACGAGGTGATGCGCCGGTTCATGTACAAAGGCAATGCCCTTCCGACGAAGCGTCAGAAGAAGCGGGCGATCAGCGCACGGACGGACCCGCTGGCGATCACCAACCAGCTCCCGCACATCGCACCCGCAGCCCCGCCGGGCGGCGCGCTTTCGGCTTCCGGTGACATCGCCGCCGAGGACGCCGATGCTGTCGTGGCGAAGCCGACGTGGCCGGTCGCCGCGCCTTTCGGGATGACCCGGTCGCCGGAAGAAGAGTGATCACGATGTTCGATGATCTGCTGGGCGACTTCGACTTCGACGCCCCGTCGACCGATTTCGACTACGCCACGAAGGAAGGATGGCGCGAGTTCGTCGAGTTCGTCGCGCAGCGGCCGCTCTCGATCACGCTGGCTGAGTACGACGCGATGGATTCCTCGGAGCGCGCCCTCTTCAACATCGCACGCGAACGGTACATGACGCTCGGCGCTCGGGTCGCGACCCCGTCGTTGCGCGAGGTGGCAGTCGCGATCCGCCACGCAATGGCAGATAACCGATCCCCGGACGCCAGCAAGTCCGGGGTGATCATCTCCGGCCGGCCGGGTCTCGGGAAGACCACCGCGGTTCAGGAGTTCGGACGCGCATTCGAGCGAGCCCGTCGTCAACGCGCCACGACCTCGCAACGCAGCCTGATCCCCGTCGCCTACGTGCCCGTGCCCACGCACGCAACGGCGAAGACCATGATCACCAAGCTCGCCGACTTCTACGCGATCCCCTACTCCCGCAACGCGAACTACGAGGTCCTTCTCAGCCGTGTCAGCCACGTCATGCGCAAGTGCCCTACGGAACTCGTGATCATCGACGACATTCACCGGCTGGACCTGCACTACCGCGGCAACGAGCAAGTCGCCGATGCTCTCAAAGAACTGTCCGAGAGGTGTCCCGGAACGATGGTCTACGCCGGCGTCGATGTCGCCCGCAACGGTCTGTTCTGGGGTTCCCGGGGCGAGCAGATCATGGCTCGATTCGAGCTGGTCAAGTTCGACGCTTATGGGGCTGAGGGGACAGCGGACGCCGCGGTGTGGGGGCGCGTCCTCGTCGACCTCGAGGATTCCCTGTGCTTGATCTCCCAACCCGGTGCGGAGATCCTCGCGGTCGCTGCTGAGCTTCGCGAGCTGTCACGCGGCTCCATCGGCCGCGTTGCCAGAGCCGTCCGACGCGGCGCGCGTCACGCCATCGAACAACACACTGAACGTCTGGACCTCGACGACGTGCTCGCCTCGCTGGCCAAGATCCGCGACGCCGAAGGATGGATTGAGGAAGAGGAGAAACTGCCCTCGCCGCGCCCCAAACGTGGCCGGCCTTCGCGAGCGAAGTGATGAGGTCGCTCCCCGTGCTCGTCGAACCGTACGGCGGGGAAACGGTCGGCAGCATGTACCGCAGGCTTGCCCGCCACAACGCGGTACCGACGGGGGAACTGTGGACGAAGATCCGCCACGCCCACTCGCGGCTGCCCCTACGCACCACGCCGGAGCTCGTTCCACGCCTGGTCGAAGAACTCGCCGACCTCCCGCCCGGGTTCTTCGACGGTCGCCGCTCTGACCGACTGTTCGTCCGCTGCATCCACACCGACTGGCGGCACGCCAACTGCCCGACGTGCGCGCCCCTGCCATCCCCGATCACGAAATGCAGGCGCTGCACCGGCGGCGAACCCGTCGAAGTGCGCACCCGGATCGGAGCGGTGTGCGCGCGACACCGCCGATGGCACTACGCGGGCGCGGACCGCGACCTCGCCCGAAGCGCCGACTTCTTTCGAGCCGAACGATGCCTCACCGGCACCCTCTGGGGACGCGGCATGGGCCCCGATACCGGCGAACTGGAACTCGCCACCACGCTCATCCGCGCCAGCGATCTCAGACAGGAAGACGAATCTCATCGACCCGCGCTTGAGCGCCACTATCCCGAAGCGGTGCGTCTCGTCGCGCTGCTGACAGAGCCGTGGGCGGAGCAGTTCCTCGCGAACACGAACATCGGCCCCATCCAGGTCACCGCGCTCGTGGAAGCAGCCGTGAACGCGGTGACCGCGGGCATCTCTCACGACGTCGACGCGGTCCGCGGTTCGTTTCGCGCCGAAGGCCGCGAAACGGTCATCGGCTTCGACCGACCCGCTCGGCTCCGGTACGGCCGGTCCGCGGGCCTCGATGAACTCGGTAGGAGAATCCTGACGTTCGCCCCCCGGGTGCGAGCCATACTCCTGCGCCACACCGACGCCCGCAAGCCTCCCACACGGCGACCGCGCGACTCATTGAGGCATGGACACGAGTGAGCACGCGGCTCCGCACGCTACCGATTCGACTCGAGCCCATCGAGGGCGAGACCGTCGACGGGTTCACGAAGCGGCTCGCCCAGGCCCACCGGTGCGATGAGCGCGATATTCGTCGAATCGTCCTGGACCACCTCGGTCGCAGGTGGTGGCCCGTGGCGGATCCGCGTGTCGTCGATCTCATCGAGGATCTCGCAGATCTGCCGAGCGGCACGCTACGCCCCGACTTCGAGAAGCATGGCATGTGGGTCAGATGCGGCCACCGCAGCTGGCGCCCCGAGAATTGCGCCAAATGCGCCCGGTTCGCCGAACCTCGAACCGCATGCCTGCAATGCTCCGGCGGACTCCCCACCACAACGATCGCCCGCGGCGGTGCGCTCTGCCTCACCCATCACCATTGGGCCCACCGCGCATTGCATGCCGACGTAGCCGGCATGCCCGGCTACGAGAGTGCGGAACTGCTGCTGCGATCACAGCTCTGGAAGCGCGGCGTCGCCCTCCACACCGGCGAACTGAACCTCGCCGCGGCGTTCATCCGAACCTGGCACCAAGGATCAGAAACTCCGTCGGTCATTGACCATCGCATGGCGAGATTCGGAGTCCAGCACCTCGACGACTACGAGAAGGTGCTGCTGTGCGCGTACCCCGAGATCATCCGCCTCACCTGCCTGCTGACGACGCCGAGCACGATCACGCCTGTATTGGATGTGACGGTGTCCGCGCTCACCCAGGTCGAACGGCTGGTCCCCGCCGTCGGAAACGCGATCGGCGGCGATCCCAACGACGCACTCCTCGCCTTCGCCGTCAGCGTCGTCGGGCAGGCCCACCGGGCGATGCTGTACATGTACGGACTCCGCAGCTCGAAGCAAGTCAATTACCAGCGGTGCCCACTCAACCGCGCCCTCATCGTAGCGGCCCACCGGCAGCGGGCCTGCCTCCTGCGCCACGCCAACCCCAGGGCTCTTCCAGACATCGCGGGGACGACGGGTCAAGCCGCACCTCGCAGCCGCGTTATCCGCGGCTGGCCGTTTGGGGACGATGAACTCGCGACGGGGTGATTCGGGTTGCCCTCCTCCGTTCTCGACCTCGAGGTGCAACCTAAGCGCAGACCGCCCCATCACAGATGGTGAGGGGGCGCTCTGCGCGTCGGGAGTTAGGACGCAGGAACGGACTTGGGGTCCGAATGTCCAGTCGCGCGAAGTGTACTCGCCTGTGTCATGACAAGTGCCATGATCGGCCCCGCGAACGGCACGAACACGATGAGTAGGAGCGTCGGGAGCCAGCGCCGCTTGTCTGCGGCTCTGGCCAGCGAGATCAGCGCCACTATCATCAGCACTGCGTTTAGGATCGCTGCAGACGCCCAAAGGACGTCGCTGGGGCTGGGGATCAACGGATTCATCCCTGGGATCCTATCTCAGCGCCATCCGTGACTAGTCACAGAACCGTAGCCGTTGCCGGTCACGTACTGGATGTTGGACGCGGTGCTCCAGCTGACCTGTCCCCAGGGAGTGGGAACGCCTCGCTTCACCGTCACCTTGCACTCTGCCGTGGCCTTCCCGGAGCTTACCCAGGCGCCACTCTTGGAGGAGGTTACGGTCGAGAACGGGTCATAGTTCGCGTCAACAACGCATGAGTACGACGCGATGCTCGTAGCGTTAGCGCCCGAATAGTAGTACGTCTCGCGAACCGTTGTCTTGGAGATGGTGATTCCCGCGAACAGGAATGACTGCCATGCGCTCACCGTTCGCGTAGCGGCGGCCGCCGTTGCCGCCGCGGTGGACTTCGGCTTCGCGAGAGTCGTCGTGGTGCTCGTGCGCAACTCGAAGTCTCCCGATCGCTCCGTCGTGTCCGAGAGTTCGCTGAGCGGATCGGTCTGGCCCAGCAGGTATGCCGAGAGCTCGGTCTGCTGTTCGGTCGTCAAGGCATCGAAAGCAGCGATGTCAGCGGCCGAGGTCAGGTTTGCTCGGAATTGCGACAGCGCGGAATCTGCGAGGTCGGTGTCGGCGGCGCTGGCTGACGAAACGCCTCCTCCGAGAAGGAGAAACCCGACGAGCACGGTGGTGACGAGAGACTTGACCGTCCGAGTGCGAGGTTGAGTTGCCAAGGATTCACTTTCGTTCGTTGCGTGGTGGGCGAAGCCGCCCCTGCGAATCTACTGGCCCCTCGAACCGGTATCTGTAGGCCGTTCGGGGGACACGGCGCGTATCGGGGAGAGGTGCGCCAACTGATCCATGGCACGTCCGATGAGACACACCAGGCCCCGCGTCTCATAAGCACGTGCCGAAAACCCCAGGGAAGCTACTCAGCAATCTGACAACTGTCGTGAGATCCGACATGGGGGCCGTTTTTCGACGGCCGGTCGCAACGTCGCCGGCTCGGATCAGGCTCGTCCGACCGGGGGCAGCGTCTCGCGCCGGGATGCGGCATGCTCGACGGATGGCAGGCGCACCGAAC
>JAZQRG010000329.1:0-5672 GCA_045629445.1 Mycetocola sp.
CCTTCGAATCGGCGGCGGCTCCCGCTCCCGCAGGCAACACCGACGTCAAGTCTCTCGGACGTACGGCCTTCGCCGACACCGACAGCAACGCGGCCGACTTCAGCCTGTCGGCAACCATTACGCCGCAGAACACCGCGAGCAGCACCGATCCGACCGATCCCACCGACCCCACGGATCCCACTGATCCGACCGATCCGACCGATCCCGCTGAACCCGAGTCGCTCACCATCGCTGAGATCCAGGGCACAGGCGACGCGAGTACGAAGGTCAACCAGGTGGTGACAACGACCGGAGTTGTCACCGCTGCATACGCGACGGGTGGCTTCGACGGCTACTACATCCAGACGGCCGGAACCGGCGGTGACCTCGCAGGCCACGCGGCATCCGATGGGATTTTCGTCTACTCACCGTCAACGGTCGCCAGCGTGTCGATCGGGCAGCATGTCTCGGTAACCGGAACCGTGACCGAGTACTTCGGTCTCACGCAGCTCACCGTCGACGCCACCGGACTCGAACAGCTCGACCCAGCGCCAGCACCGGTTCCTGCGGCCGTCGGCTACCCGACGACGCCGGCCGAACGTGAACTCTTCGAGGGCATGCTGCTTGCACCGGCTGGCGACTACACCGTCACCGACGTTTTCAACACGAACCAATACGGTGAGATCGGCCTCACGGCGTCGGCGACGCCGCTCGTGAACCCGACGGTGCTCGGCCTGCCAGGCACCGCAGAACACACCGCAGCCCAGGCGCGGTTCGGCGCCGAACTCGTCATCCTCGACGACGGTGCAACGACGAACTTCCTGTCGACCGCCAATGGCGGCGCGAACAAGAACGTTCCGCTGCCATACCTGTCCAATGACGCACCGGTGAGGGTCGGCGCTGCGACAACGTTCTCGACACCCGTTGTCCTCGACTACCGCAACAACAACTGGAAGTTCCAGCCGACCACGCACCTCACGGCGGACAACGCTGCGACCGTGCAGCCGGCATCCTTCGAGAACACACGCACCGCCGCCCCCGAAGACGTCGGAGGCGACATCCGGCTTGGCACCTTCAACGTGCTGAACTACTTCGCAACAACGGGAGCCGATCGCACGGGCTGCACCTTCTACACCGACCGCGCCGGTAACCCGATCACGGTAAACGATTCGGATGCCGCCGGTTGCGGCGTTCGCGGGGCTGCGAACGCAGAGAATCTCGCGCGCCAGCAGGCGAAGATCGTGTCGGCCATCAACGCTCTCGACGCGGACGTCGTCTCGCTCGAAGAGATCGAGAACTCCGCCGCGATCGGCAAGGACCGCGACTTCGCACTGAGCGCGCTCGTCGATGCCCTCAATGATGCGGCGGGAAGCGACATCTGGGAGTTCGTGCCATCGCCCGCCGAGGTTCCCGCAGACGAAGATGTCATCCGGACGGCGTTCATCTACCAGAAGGCATCCGTCGAGACCGTTGGTGAGACCCGCATTCTGCTCGACTCGCCGGCGTTCTCGAACGCCCGCCAGCCGGATGCCCAGGCGTTCAAGCCGGTCGGCGCCCCTGAAACTCAGACCTTCCTCGTGATCGCGAACCACTTCAAGTCGAAGAGTGCCTCCGGTGCGTCCGGCGACAACGTCGACACCGGTCAGGGTGCATACAACGGCGACCGTACCCGTCAGGCGACGGCCCTCGTCGATTTCGCTGACGAGGTGGCAACGGAACTCGACACCACCAGGGTCTTTCTGGTCGGCGACTTCAACTCGTACGCGAAGGAGGACCCCATCGCGGTGCTCGAAGCCGCCGGGTACGTCAACCAGGGCGCGAAGACCGGTGAAGAGACCTACACCTTCGGTCAGGCGGTCGGTTCGCTCGACTATGTCTTCGCCTCACCCGCAGCGAACACGCTCGTGACGGGCGCCGACATCTGGAACATCAACTCGGTGGAGTCGATCGCCCTTGAGTATTCGCGGTACAACTACAACGCGACCGACTTCTATGCCGCAGACCCCTACCGGTCCAGCGATCACGACCCCATGCTCGTCGGGCTCGACTTCAGCCCGACAAGCGTAGTGAACCTGTTGAACATCAACGACTTCCACGGCCGGATCGATGCCAACACCGTGAAGTTTGCGGGCACCATCGAGCAGCTGAAGGCGCAGTTCGATGCTGAGTCATCGCTGTTCCTCTCGGCGGGTGACAACATCGGCGCGTCGTTGTTTGCGTCGAGTTCGCTTGAGGACCAGCCGACCATCGACGTGCTCAACGCCCTCGGCCTCGCCGCGGCGGCGGTGGGAAACCACGAGTTCGACCGGGGTTATGCCGACCTGGTCGACCGGGTGATGAACGGCGGGCAGAACGCGAAGTTCCCCTACCTGGGAGCAAACGTCTATGAAGCGGGAACATCGACACCGGCACTGCAGGAGTACGCGGTGTTCGAGGTCGATGGCGTGACCGTTGGTGTCATTGGTGCCGTCACCGAGGAAACCCCGAGCCTGGTTCGGCCGGACGGAATCGAAACGCTCGAGTTCGGTGATCCCGTCGACGCGGTGAACCGGGTCGCTGCTGAGCTCACCGACGGTGACCCGTCAAACGGTGAAGCCGATGTGATCGTGGCGGAGTACCACGAGGGCGCGGGGGCAGGAACTCCCGACGGGGCGACGTTGGAGGAGGAGCTCGCCGCTGGCGGGGCGTTCGCCGAGATCGTGACCGAGACCAGTGCCAAGGTCGACGCCATCTTCACCGGCCACACCCACAAGCAGTACTCCTGGGATGCCCCGATTCCAGGAGAAGAGGGAACCCGGCCGGTTCTGCAGACGGGAAGCTACGGCGAATTTGTCGGTCAGATCACCCTCCAGGTCGATACTCTCAGCGGAGACGTGACGAGCTACACAGCACAGAACGTTGCCCGTGTGACGACGGATGATGCAACCCTGATCGCGCAATACCCCGCGGTCGCGGCTGTCGACGCGATCGTCAAGAATGCGATCGCCGAATCCAACATCATCGGTCAGCGGGTCGTCGGTAACGCGACGGCACCGATCACGACAGCCTTTAGTAATGGGATCCGCGATGACCGATCAGCGGAATCGGCGTTGGGTAACTTCGTTGCCGATGCTCTCGTGGCTTCGCTGGAGTCAGCGGATCGCGGAGGAGCGGAGATCGGTGTGGTCAACCCGGGCGGGCTCCGCGCCGACCTGGCCGCCGGCGACATCACCTACGCTCAGGCGAATGCGGTGCTCCCGTTCACCAACAACCTCGGGACCACGTCGCTCACGGGCGAACAGTTCAAGGTACTGCTTGAACAGCAGTGGCAGCGCACGGCCGATGGCGCGGTGCCGACCCGACCATACCTGCAGCTCGGGCTGTCGAACAACGTGACATACACGTTCGACCCGGAACGAGCGGAGGGTGACCGCATCACGAGCATCACGGTGAACGGAGCGCCCATCGACCCAACCCGCAGCTATCGGATCGGCTCGTTCAGCTTCCTGCTTCAGGGTGGAGACAACTTCCACGTCTTCACCAGCGGCACTGACACGAGGGACTCCGGACTGGTCGACCGGGACGCGTGGATCTCCTACCTCACGGCGAACAGCCCGGTCTCCCCGAGCTTTGACCGCCGTTCGGTACAGGTCACAGGAATCCCGACGGCGCCAGTGACGGCCGGCTCGTCGGTTACGCTCACCCTGTCGAAACTTGACCTGACGTCACTGGGCAGCCCGGTGAACACCTCGGTCAGCGCCGTGATCGACGGCACGGTCGTAGCCACAGCTCCGGTAACAGCGGGAGCCGCCACCGTGACATTTACGGTCCCGGCCGGAGCGGGCGCGAAGACTCTGACCATCACCGCGGCGGAGTCGGGGACAACGGTCACGATCCCGCTGACTGTTTCCGCAGACGAGCCGCCGCCGCAGCCGCAGCCAACGCCGATTGAGAAGATCGTCGCTGCGGTCAAGAAGATCATCAGCTGGCTGGCGAGGCTGTTCGGCTGGTAGGTCGGATGACGCGCGGAGGGCTGCAATCGCAACCCTCCGCGCGTCTTCGCGCGTGGATTTACCGGTGCTGGTTATCCTGAAACCATGGCGACGGCACACGACAAACGAAGTGTCTACATCCGACGACGGCTCTGGGTACTCGCCGGGTTCCTGGCGGTTGTCGCCATTGTTGTCCTTGTGATCTGGAAGCCGGGGTCGACTTCCGGTTTTGAAAACACCCCGAAGGCGCCCCCGTCGTCCGAGGCCAAGCCGAGCGAGACCGCGACACCCGAAGCGACCGACGATGGTGAGGCATCCGCGTGCACGGAGAAGACCGTGCTCGTTGAAGCCTTGACCGACAAGGGCAGTTACGGTGCTAACGAACTACCGCAGCTCTCCCTGCAGATCACGAACACGAGCGACGAGCCCTGCACTATCAACGTGGGCACCAGCCAGCAGACGTTCACGATCACGAGCGGGACCGACGTCTACTGGACGTCGACCGACTGCCAGGTCGAACCCGCTGATGCCGTTGTGCAACTCGAACCCGCGCAGACCGTCGCCTCGAGCACACCGATCGCGTGGGACAGAACCCGTTCGAGCACGACCACGTGCGAGGGGGAACGTCCGGCAGTGCCCTCGGGAGGGGTGTCGTATCACCTGACGACCGCCGTTGGCGGAATCGAGAGCGCCAAGACGAAGCAGTTCCTGCTCGCCGGCTGACCGCAGCCTGCGAAGATAGAGGCATGCCGAAGAAGAAGCCGGAGTTCCGGTCACAGGTCCTTGCCGAAGCCCTCGAACAGCAGGACATGGCCGCTGTCGCTTTCGCGCTCCGGAATGACCGCATGGTTGTTCCGCTGGTGAAACCAGGTCACCGGGACAAGCCGACGGATGTCGGCGAGGTCTGGACCTACCGACAGCCGGACACCGGCCGCCTCGCGCTTCTGGTCTTCAGCGATGCCGCCCACAAACCGGCAGCGCTGCCGCCGTTCGTCGGCCTTCAGGACGGGGCATGGCTGCACACCTTCCTGCGCACCCACGGCAAAGACATCGAGACCGTCTTCTTCGATATCGCCGGCCCGCATCCCATGCAGGCAACGCCGGATGAGTTGCTTCGAGTGCTCGCGCTCTAACCGTGAGCACCGCGGCTCCGTGAAGCGGTTAGAACACGGCGTCCAGTTCGCGATCGAATGGTGTTCCCGCTGACTTCTTCGCCAGATCGAGAGCTTCGCGGATGCTGCCGGTGCTGGCATCAACGATCGTCTTGTACCCGAGCCGGGTCGCTTCCGACTTGCGCTGGCGTGCTGCGCTGACCGGTCGAACTTCGCCGGCGAGCGAAATCTCACCGAACGCCGCAAAGTTGTGGGGCACCGCGTAACCCATGGCAGCGGATGCCAGCGCGATCGCGATCGCGAGGTCGGCGCCCGGCTCGTTCAGCCGGACTCCGCCCACTGTTGAGACATAGATGTCTTTGTCGTGAAGGCGGATGCCCGCACGCTGGTCGAGGACGGCGAGGAGCATGGCCACCCGTGAGGAGTCAACACCGTTCGTCACTCGACGCGGGTTGGGAGCGCTCGTTTCCAAAACGAGTGCCTGAATTTCGACGGGAAGCGCTCGCTTTCCCTCCATCGAGACGGTGACGCACGTGCCGGAGACGGTGATGCCCCGGCTGAGGAAGAGGGTGCTCGGGTCGGGGACCTCGGCGATGCCGTCACCGGTCAT
>JAZQRG010000330.1:0-3283 GCA_045629445.1 Mycetocola sp.
GTGCTTCGGGGATGAGACCGTCCTGGTCCATCGGAACGTGATCAACTTCAGCCTGATAGCTCTTGAAGATCACCATCGCGGTGACATAGCTCGGCCCCTCGGCGATAACGACGTCGCCCGGGTCGATGAACAGCTTGCTGAACAGCTCAAGCGCGTGCTGGCTGCCCGTCGTGATCACGACGTCGGATGCGCTGCCCTGGATGCCCTCGAGCGCCATTACCTCGAGGGTCTGCTCACGCAGCTTCTCGACACCCTGCCCCGAGCCGTATTGCAAGGCAACCGGGCCCTGCTCCCGCATGACGCGGTTCATGGCATCCGTCACGAGGTCTTCGGGCAGGGCGGAGACGAACGGCATCCCACCGGCCAGCGAGACGACCTCTGGGCGGCTTGCGACGGCGAAGAGGGCCCGCACCTCGCTCGCGGCCAACCCGGCCGTGCGGGCGGCGTACGCGCCGTACCACGGGTCGAGGTTGTTTCCGGATGCGTGGCGAGAGCCGAGTTCTGACACTGTTCTTTCCGTTCCTGGTCTTTCATCGATGTTAGCCGCCCGACAGGGATGCCAATTGACGCCAAGTGGACCCCGTGCGCCCGTTAACGGCAAAGACCCGCCCGGCAGAAGCCGGACGGGTCCAAAAGCACTCAGTGACTAGGCGATGAATGCGGCCAGGTCGTGCTCGAGAGCTGCCTTGGGCTTGGCACCGATGATCGTCTGTGCGACCTCGCCACCCTTGAAGACCTTGAGGGCAGGGATCGAGGTGATCTGGTACTGCATGGCGAGCTGCGGGTTCTCGTCGACGTTGACCTTGACGATGTCGAGCTTTTCGCTGTGCTCAGACGCGATCTGGTCAAGAATCGGCGAAACCATGCGGCAGGGACCACACCACTCGGCCCAGAAGTCGACGAGAACTGGCTTGTCGCTCTTCAGGACCTCGGCGTCAAAAGTGCTCTCGGATACGGCGCGTGCTGACATATGTGTACTCCTTCAGTGGATGGAACTTAAACGGATGCCGCGACGGCGGCTGCGATCTCGGGGTTGTGGTGCGCTTCCTGCTCGAGGCTCGCGAGGTAGTGCTCGGCGTCGAGAGCAGCAACGGTTCCCGACGCGGCTGCGGTGACAGCCTGGCGGTAAGTCGGGTCGATGACGTCGCCGGCGGCGAACACCCCAGGGAGGTTCGTGCGTGACGAGCGGCCATCGACGGCGATGGTGCCGTCCTTGGTGAGCTCGAGCTGGCCGTGGAACAGGTGAGTGCGCGGGTCGTTGCCGATCGCGATGAACAGCCCACCGAGTTCGAGGTGGCTCTCGGAGCCGTCGACGGTGTTGCGCAGGGTCACTCCATTGACGGCGTTCTCACCTGAGATGCCGACGACTTCGGAGTTCCAAACGAACTCGATCTTCTCGTTCGAGAATGCGCGCTCCTGCATGATCTTGGACGCGCGGAGGGTGTCCTTGCGGTGGATCACGTAGACCTTGGAGGCGAAGCGGGTGAGGAAGGTTGCCTCTTCCATCGCTGAGTCCCCGCCGCCAACGACGGCAATGATCTTCTCCTTGAAGAAGAACCCATCGCAGGTTGCACACCACGAGATGCCGCGGCCGGAGAGGCGCTCCTCATCGGCAAGGCCGAGCTTGCGGTAGGCACTTCCCGTCGCGACGATGACGGATGATGCCTCAAAGTCTCCGGAGTAACCGGTCTTGACGGTTTTGACGTCGCCCTCGAGCGAGACCTCGGTGACGTCGTCGAGGATGACCTCGGTTCCGAACCGCTCGGCCTGCTCCTGGAACTTGGTCATGAGCTCGGGGCCCTGAATTCCCTCGGGAAAGCCCGGGTAGTTCTCGACCTCGGTGGTGTTCATCAGCTCGCCGCCGGCTTCAACGCTCGACGCGAGCAACAGCGGGTTCAGGTTTGCCCGGGCCGCATAAATGGCTGCGGTGTAGCCGGCAGGTCCAGACCCGATGATGATGACATTGCGCACGGTGATGCTCCTCAGAAGTTGTCTCGACCAGTCCAACACATCTTAGTTGGGAGCTATTCCAGAGCCCCGGTGTGGCCTGTGAACGACCTGTGAGCGGGTGCTTCCTCGCCTCCTGAGGCGAAGGCATCCGTTCCGGTCGAGAGCATCAGGTGCAACGGATGTTCTCGACCGGAAGTGATGCTCTGGGCTGCTATCGGCGACGCAGGCGGCGCGTAATCGGCGCGAGGGTCGATTTCAGCTCCGGTGATCGCATCAGGAAGAGCGCACCGACGTAGAGAAGGAGCATGACGACGCCGATGAGGGCCATGGTCAGGACGGCACTCAGGGGCGACTCGAGTGCCCAGCCGCTGGTGTAACCGCCGAGTGCGAAGATCAGCACAACCCCGGCGAGTACCGCCGGGATCGCCGCGACCGTGTAAACGGTGAGGCTGCGGATGATCCGAGGCATGTCGAGCCCGTGGATCCGGTTGCGAAGCAGGATGCCTGCGGTCACCATCTGCACGATGATCGAGATCGACATCGAAACCGCGAGTCCGATACCGATGAACTCCTTCGGTAGCTGGGCACAGCCGAGCGCGAGCCCGATGTACACGACGGTCTGCACGAGGGTAAAGACGAAGGGTGTCCGGGTGTCTCCGAGCGCGTAAAACGTGCGCTGGAAGACGAACAGAACCGCGAACGGGACGAGGCTGATCAGGTATCCCATCAGCACGAATGCCATCGCGGCGGTGTCGGCGAACTGGTCGGTGAACAGGCTCGCGAACGGGAAGGCGACAACGAGGAGGACGGCCGTCGCCAGCACGATTAGGAGGGTGATTTGGCGGACCGCAGCCGAAACATCCGTTTTCAGGTCCTCGATGCGGTCCTCGCGGACGTGTTCGGCCAGTCGCGTGAAGTAGGCGGTCGCGACCGAGAGGGTGATGACCGAGTGCGGCAGCATGAAGATCAGCCACGCGTTTTGCAGGGTGGCCGGGCCTGCCCCGACTCCGGTTGCAATGAGGGCGACGTTGGTCTGGATCAGGCCACCGAGGGTGGTGAGGCCGAGCATGGCGAACGACCAGCCCGCGAGTTTCCCGGTTGCGCCGAGCCCGACGCCCCGCCAGGCGAAGTCGGGGCGGGAGCTCAGGCCGATGCGTCGCCAGAAGAAGAACAGCACGATGGCCTGGGCGGCGACACCGATTGTTGCTGTGCCCGCGAGCAGGGCGATCATGCTTGGGGTCCAGTCGGTGACGAGTCGCTCACCGGTGGGGTCGGCGCCGAACGCAAGAATGAACACCACGAGGCCGGCCATCGCGACGATGTTGTTGATGAC
>JAZQRG010000331.1:0-4510 GCA_045629445.1 Mycetocola sp.
GGCTGGGACTGGGGCATCGACGTGTCGAGCTCCGGCATCCTCAAATCGATCGGCATCGAGTCCTGGTCGGACGTCCGCATCGCGTCCGTGCGCCCGCTGACCGAGGTTCACGGCAGCACAGGCACCCTGAACGCGCACGTCGAGCTTGAGTGGGCGACGCCGGCCAGCGCCGACGCGATGCTCGCCGTCACGGTACACGGCACGACCGAATCCGCGGTGATACCGAGTGGTCAGACGGATGCCACGGTGCGGGTCGACGCCGGAACGGTTGACCGCTGGTGGCCCCGTGGCTACGGCGACCAGCCGCTCTACGGCGTCACAGTGACGGCGGGCGACGCCGAGTGGGCCAGCCGCATCGGCTTCCGAACGGTCAGGCTCGACACCGCGCCCGACGCGCACGGCTCGCCATTCTCCATCTTCGTCAACGGCCAGCTCATCGGCATCCGCGGTGCGAACTGGATTCCCGACGACGCCTTCGTCACGCGCATCACCCCCGAGCGCTACCGCACACGCATCACGGATGCGGTCGATGCGAACATGAACCTGTTGCGGGTGTGGGGCGGCGGGATGTACGAATCCGACGACTTCTATGACGTCTGCGACGAGCTCGGCGTTCTGGTGTGGCAGGACTTCCTCTTCGCCTGCGCCGCGTACGCCGAGGAAGACCCGTTGAGAAGCGAGGTGGAGGCCGAGGCCCGGCAGAACATCACCCGGCTCAGCACCCACCCGAGCCTCGCGCTCTGGAACGGTTGCAACGAGAACATCTGGGGTTACCTCGAGTGGGACTGGCGCCGTCAGCTCGGTGACAAGAGCTGGGGCGAGGGCTACTACCTCGACCTGCTGCCTTCGCTTGTCGCCGAATTGGTTCCAGGCACGCCATACTCGCCCGGCAGCCCGTTCTCATTCACGAAGTACGCGCACCCGAACGACCCGCGTAACGGCACAATGCACATCTGGGATGTCTGGAACTACAAGGACTACACCGTCTACGGCGATTACGAGCCGCGGTTCGCGAGCGAGTTTGGCTTCCAGGGTCCGCCGGCGTGGTCGACCCTCGTCGGCGCTGTCCATGACGAGCCACTCGAGCCGTATGGCGTCGAGATGCTCGTGCACCAGAAGGCGCACGAGGGCAACCTCAAGCTCGAACGCGGGCTGGGTGAGCACCTGCCCCAGCCGCGCTCGATCGATGAGTGGCACTGGGCAACCCAGCTCAACCAGGCGCGCGCCCTGCGCTTTGGCATCGAGCACTTCCGTTCGCTCTGGCCGCTCAACACCGGCTCGATCGTCTGGCAGCTGAACGACGACTGGCCCGTCATTTCCTGGGCCGCCGTCGACTACTTCGGCCATCGCAAGCCCCTGTGGCACGCGCTCAAGCATGCGTATGCCGACCGCCTGCTCACGATCCAGCCGCGCGATGGCGTGCCGGTGCTGGTCGCCCACAACGACTCAGCCGAGCGCTGGACCGCGACGGTGAGCGTGTCACGGCAGGCGTTCGACGGCACTGTGCTCGCCTCCCAGAGCATCGAGATCGACGTCGAGGCTCGAGGCATCGTCCTGATTCCGTTTGACGAGAATGTGCTCGCGGTGACGGATGCCACGGCGGAATTCGTGCACGCGAGCGGTGCGAACGTCGACAGCGCGTTCTGGTACTTCGCCGAGGATCCCGAGCTCGCGCTTGAACCGGCGGCGTCGGCGCTCGATGTGAGTGTCGAACCCGGTGCCGGCGGCGTTACGGTGACCGTTCGGGCGCGATCGCTCGTCAAGGACATCGTCCTTCAGGCTGACCGCCTGCACCCGCAGGCATCCGTCGATCGAGGACTTGTGACCCTCGCGGCCGGATCGAGTGCCGTCTTCAGGGTTACGGGCGACGTGAACCCCGCCGCCGTCACGGGATTCCCGGTGTTATGTTCAGTCAATGACCTTGTCACCGGCTGAAACCGGCGCGTCGCGCGTCGTCGGGTTGTGCCTTCACCAGCCGCGTCGGCGCGTGCCGCTCGAACCGTTCTGGATGCAGTTCCTGCGTGGTGCTGAAGATGTCCTCGCTGAGAGCGGGAGGACGCTCCTTCTCAAGGTCGTCGCCGACCTTGGAGAGGAAGTCGCGACGCTTCACCGTTGGCACGAGACCGGCCAGGTCTCGGCGGTGATCATTTCCGACCTCGCGCCGGGGGATGAGCGGCTCGTGGTTCTTCGGGAACTCGGCATCCCCGCGGTTGTGCTCGCGCAACCAGTGATGGCGCCTGGCTTCGCGACGATCGCGACCGACAACATCCGTTCGATGCGTGAGGCTGTCGATTTTCTCGCTGACGCGGGGCATCGGAACATCGCGCGGGTCAGCGGACCGAAAGAGTTCATGCACACGCTCGTGCGCGATGACGCGTTCGCCGAGGCAGGGGCGCGACGGGGCATCGGCACGTTCTCGCTCACGAGCGACTACACGGCTGAGGGCGGCGCCGAAGCGACCACCCGGCTGGTCGAGCGACCCACGAAACCGACGGCGATCATCTTCGACAACGATGTGATGGCGCTCGCCGGGCTCGAGGTTCTGCAGGCAGCCGGTCTCCGGGTGCCGGATGATGTTGCCATCCTGGCCTGGGATGACTCGGTGCACTGCCAGCTCGCCTCTCCGCCGCTGTCTGCGTTCATGCACGACCTGGTCGCGTATGGCGCAGATACCGCGCGGGTGCTGCTCGACGTGCTCGATGGTGTGGCTGACCCCAGCCGGATCGCCGAGCAGCCGCACCTCGTTGCGAGGGAGTCAACACGGGTGGTGCGTGAGACGCAGCCGGAACCGAGCCCGGACATACACTTGCAAGGGTGAGCGAGAACACACGAGAGACCGAAACCACACTCCCGACGATCGCCATTCTCGGCAGTGGATCGATGGGGTCCGCCATTCTCTCCGGGCTGCTTCACCCCGGAGTGACGGTGGCCGGGGGTGTCCGCGTCACGAACCGTTCGCGGGCGAAGGCGGATGAGCTGGCGAAGCTTCCCGGCGTCACCTCACTCGCGGTCGAAGACCAGCCCGATGCGAACCGCGTCGCCGTTGCCGGTGCGCGGGTTGTGCTCGTCGCGGTGAAGCCAGCCATGGTGCCCGACCTGCTGCGTGAGATCGGTGACGCGCTCGAGCCGGGCACGATCGTGATCAGTGTCGCCGCCGGGGTCACCGTCGCGACCTTCGAGTCGCTGCTGCCCACGTCGGTTCCCGTTCTGCGGTCAATGCCGAACACGCCGTCCGTTGTCGGTCGCGGCGTCACGGGGCTGTCGGCCGGAACCCGCTCGAGCGAGGAGGACCTCGCCATTGCGCGCGCAATCTTCCAGACGGTCGGCACGGTCGTCGACGTGCCCGAAGAACAGCTCGACGCGCTCGGCACGATCTCCGGCTCTGGCCCGGCCTACGTCTTCCTGCTGATCGAAGAACTCACGAAGACCGCGGTCGCGAAGGGCTTCACGCCCGAGCAGGCCGCTGTGCTCGTGAACGGCACCTTCCGGGGTGCGTCGGAGTTGCTCGCGCAGTCCGACAAGACCCCCGAACAACTCCGGATCCAGGTGACGAGCCCGAACGGGACGACCGAGCGTGCTCTCGCGGTGCTGCAGAAGGCCGATCTGGCACACCTCTTCGACGAGGCGACGGATGCCGCGCTCGCGCGGTCGAGGGAACTCGCTGCGGGGTCCTGACTCGGTTGGTGCTTAGCTGCCGAGCGCCGCGAACTTCTCGATGTCGGCCGAGGTACCTGACACGATGATGAGGTCGTGGTCGGAAACCACGGTGTCTGCTGTCGCGTAGGTGAAGGGCTTGCCCGGGCTCTTGACGCCGACCACGGTGATGTGGTGCCGTGACCGAACGCCTGACTCGGTCAGGTTCTTGCCGCGGATGGGCTTCGGTGGGTACATCTTCACGAGTGCGAAGTCGTCGTCGAACTGAATGAAGTCGAGCATGCGCCCGCTGACGAGGTGAGCGACACGCTCGCCGGCCTCTGCCTCGGGGTAGATGACGTGGTTCGCGCCGACGCGGGCGAGGATCTTGCCGTGCGACTGTGACACAGCTTTGGCCCAGATCTGCGGGATCTTGAGGTCGACGAGGTTCGCGGTGATGAGCACGCTCGCCTCGATCGACGAGCCGACGGCGACGACGGCGATGGAGAAGTCCTGCGCGCCGATCTGCTTGAGGGCCTCGATGTTGCGGGCATCGGCCTGAACAGTGTGCGTGATCCGCTCGGACCACTTCTGCACAAGTTCGGCGCCTTCGTCGATGGCGAGGACTTCACGGTCGAGCCGGTCGAGTTCGCCGGCACACGCGGCGCCGAAGCGGCCGAGACCGATGATGAGCACGGGTGCATCGTGCTTGATACGGTCAACCAACGATTGGCCTCTCTTCTGGTCTGCGATAGAGCTTGGAGCTCGTGGTGGCCGCGACTGCCGCGGCGAGTGTCACTGTACCAACACGGCCGAGGAACATCGTCATAGCGAGAACATACTTAGCCGGGTTGTCGAGTTCACCGGTGAGACCGGT
>JAZQRG010000332.1:0-4237 GCA_045629445.1 Mycetocola sp.
ACAAGAACCCGCCCGGTCGCATCAAACTGCGCGATCGCAATCTCGATGTGGTGCTCCTCCTCCCAATGCGGCGCAATCTCCCAGCGGTAGACCACGACGGCATCGCGACCGTTCCGGCGGACGAGTCGGTCACTGATGTCCAGCCGGGAACCCCTGGACCTCACGAGCTCCCAAGCGCGGGAGGTGAGCACCAGGCGCCCGCCAGGGCGCAGAAGCCGTGACATCGACTCCAGAGCAGCAACCCTGCCTGGCGCTCCCGCGGCATGATGCAGCGAGTTGCCAACGCAGAACACCATGTCGAACGTGCCGTCCTCAAAATGGTCGGGCAACTCTTCCCAGGTCGCCCGCATGGCCCGTACGGATGCCCCGAACTCCTCAGACAACTCTGCAGTCCGACGAACCATCGCTTCGCTGGCGTCAGTTGCGACAACCTGCATGCCACGACCGGCGAGGCCAACCGCCAACTGTCCGGTTCCGCACGAACAGTCGAGGACGTGAGCGTTCGACGGCAGGAGACTGAGGACGTCATCGAATGACGCAGCGAACTCGGCGGGAGGCAACTTTGCATCCGAGATGAGCCATTCGTACACCTCGGCAAGCACGTCATAATCCGTCACAACCCACAACCTCCGTCACGCGGCAGACTCACGCCGGGACGTCAGTCCATCAGCGGGGCAAGCCGGGCACCAATGGTTTTCGCAGCCCGCTCCCCTATCCTCACCTCCTCCCACCTGGCCGTCTGACCTGCGAAAACGTCGACGCAACCGTTTGCGAAAACTTCCCGACGAACCTAGGAGACGGCCTCCAAGCCGAAGAAGATGAACCCGATGAAGCGGCTGGGGTCGGGCTCGCTCGTCGGAAGCAGCTCCGGTGGCGTATCGGGCGACACCGGCGGCTCGCTGATCGCCGAGATGCGAAACCCCGCCGCGGTGAACGACTCCGACATTGCGCTCAAGGAGCGGTACCAGATCGTCAGTGTCGCGGTGACACCGTCGAAGTCGTACGCCTCCTCGTTTGGCACAGTCTCGAAGTAATTCACCTCGGGGTACATCACCGGCGGGATGGCCGGGTGATTGACCACCACGATCAGCCGGCCACCGGGCTTCAGCACCCGGCGCAACTCCACCAGCGGCCGCGACCAGTCCTCGAGGTAGTGCAGCACGAGGACGGCCAGCACGTCATCGAACGCCGCATCGTCGTACGGAAGCGGCTGCGTCAGATCGGCCAACTGCAAGTCGGCTTCGCCTCCGAGCCGCTCCCGGGCTAGCTGGATCATCGCGGGGCTCGCGTCGAATCCGGCCACACTCGCGCCTCGCTCCCTCAGATCGCGGAGGAGCGGCCCGGATCCACAGCCAGCGTCCAGGATCCGACGCCCGGCAACGTTCCCGAGCAGGTCCAGCACCCCGGGTCGTGCGTACCACCTGTTGAACAGACCGTTCTCGTTCGCCCTCGCGTACGCGGCAGCGAAGGCGTCATAGTGGTCCGGCCGCTGCTCAGGGATCCGCGTTTCGGAGGTCATGTCACGCCACTGTGCCAGTTGAGAGGGGCGGCGGGTGTCGACGCCCGCGCGGCCAACCGGCTTCTGAAACTGGTGGAATGGAGCACCCCATCCGGAACGTCTCCCACGTGCGGCCCAAGGCTGGAACCGACGTGAGGCGGCGTCCGCCGCATCAGACGACGACGAGCCTCCCAAGTACGGGAGATGCCGATGTCAGAGCGCGCGGAGGGCGGTTCGGTCTGAGTGCTCGCGCAGGTGGTTGAGCACCGTCGCGGTCGCGTCGTCAGCGGGCAGGAGAAGGATCAGTTGCTGGGCGTCCGAGGCAGGAAGCTCAAGGAGCTCCCGGTCCCATCGCAGTTGGTGCCCGCGGGGGTGAGTCATCCTCAGCGGGACTTGGGCAGGAGGAATGTGGCGGTGCAGTCGCCGCGTGAACTCGGCTCCGGCGATGGAAGCGAAGTCTGCCGTGAACCATTCGAACGCGTCGTTCGAGGGCCCGAGCCACAAGTTGAAGACCTGTTCGTCGGCGATCTGGTCCCAGTCGACGAAGGTGGTTCGGGCGTGAGGATGGGTGAAGACATACCTGGTGAGGTTCGGTTCCTCGGCGTCCAGGAGGCCGGTGTCGCGCATCACCGTGGCGAAGCTGTCGGTGTGCGCAAGCACGTCACCGAGCCTGTTCGTGACGAAGGCGACGCCCGGCTCCAGGAGGCTGAGTACCTGGCGCACGGCTGGCCGGACGGTGCGCTCGGGTGGCGTCGCCCTGACGTGCCCGGCGCACGCCTCACCGGAGATCTTGGCGAGGTAGCCCAGATGAGTGCGTTCGGCGGTGTCGAGGTCGAGCGCGTCGGCGAGGGCGTTGACGACTGAGGGCGACGGATTGCGGTCGCGGCCCTGTTCGATTCTGGTGAGGTACTCGACGCTCACCCCGGCCCGCGAGGCCAACTCCGAACGTCGTAACCCGGGAGCACGTCGTCGTTGGTGTGATGGAAGGCCGAGGGCCTCTGGTTGGATGCTGTCGCGCTTGGCCCGGATGAAGTCCCCTAGCGGCGTACCCATGCAGTCAGCCTAAGGTCCGGTGCGCCTGGCCGGCGGAGTTCAAGGTGACCCTGCGCGGGCCAGCCTGCACCCGGTCTGGTTGCTCGGCCGCGAGCGTCACATGGTCGACGGTATGAGCGATAACAGCAGACTCGTGATCATCGTCGGCAGCGTACGTGAGGGCCGGTTCGGGCCGGTCGTCGCGTCGTGGGTAGCGGAGCAGACTCAGGCACATGGCGGTTTCGACGTCGACCTCGTCGATCTCGCGGGGGTAGACATTCCACTGGCGCTGCCCGCCACTCCACCCAAGTTCGCCGGAGACGACTATCCACGTCCAGAAGGCATGAAGGACCTCACCAGAAAGCTGTCGGAGGCTGACGCCTTCATCATCGTCACTCCCGAGTACAACCACAGCTACCCGGCGTCGTTGAAGGCACTGATCGACTGGCACTTCACCCAGTGGACCGCCAAACCGGTGGCCTTCGTCAGCTACGGCGGTGCGGCCGGTGGCCGGCACGCGGTGCTTCACCTGGAGAACGTGCTCACCGAGCTGCACGCGGTGACCATCCGCGACGGACTTGCCTTCCCCAACTACTTCACCACCTGGCGGGATGGGGCCCCGCTCGACGCCGCGGCAGCCGTCTTCGCCAAGACGCTTCTCGAACAGCTTTCGTGGTGGGCGCAGGCATTGCGCGCCGCCCGCACCGCCGCCCCGTACCCAGGTGGGGTGTGAAGGCTGATGGACTACACCAGTCTCGGCTCCTCGAGCCTGCAGGTGAGCCGGATCGCGCTCGGCTGCATGGGACTCGCCCGGCCCACCGATAGGCACCCGTGGACGCTGGATGAGGAAACCGCTCAGCCGATCTTCCGGCGAGCGGTCGAACTGGGCATCACGCTGTGGGATACCGCGAATGTCTACGGGCACGGCACCTCCGAGGAGATCCTCGGCCGCGCTGTCCGCCGCTATAGCCGACGGGAGGACGTGGTCATCGCCACGAAGGTCGGCCTACCGATGTACGACGGGCCGACAGGCTCCGGCCTGTCACGCGGGGCGATCATGGAGCAGATCGAGGCTTCGCTCCGCAGGCTTGGCACTGACTACGTCGACGTCTATCAGGTCCACCGCTTCGATCCCAAGGTCCCCGTCGACGAGACGATGGAGGCATTGCACGACGTCGTCGCCGCGGGCAAGGCACGCGTTCTCGGCGCGTCGTCGATGGCCGCCTGGCAGTTCGCGAAGATGCAACACGCTGCGGACCGATGTTCCTGGACCTCGTTCGTCTCGATGCAGAACCAGTACAGCCTCGTGCAACGTGAGGAGGAACGCGAGATGTTCGGGCTACTCGCCGATCAGGCGGTATCAAGTCTCCCCTGGTGCCCACTCGCCTCCGGCCGCCTTGCCCGCCCGTACGGCCAGCAGACCTCACGCTCGGCCAACGACCAGATCGGGAAACACTTCTTCGACGACGCAGACCACGCCATCATCGAAGCGGTGCGGGCCGTCGCTGACGCCCGGGACGTCACCATGGCAGAGGTCGCGCTCGCGTGGGTCCTGAGCAACCCGGTCGTTGCCGCGCCCATCGTGGGCACCACCGCACCACACCACCTGGATCGCGCCTCCGCCGCCCTGACGCTCACCCTCAGTGAACAGGAGCGTGGCATGCTCACCGTTCCCTACACTCCACGGCGGCCGACCGGCTTCTGAAG
>JAZQRG010000333.1:0-1622 GCA_045629445.1 Mycetocola sp.
CGTCCACCGCGTCGTATCGGGCGAGGAGGTTTTCGAGGTGATCCGGGACCGACTTGTGATACTCGGCGAGCACACTCTGCAGGATCTGCTCGGCGGCGTCACCGAGGCGGTGGGTGCGGTATGGCGGGTCTTCGGTGATCCTGCGTCGACCTTCGACCATCGTGACGAGCTTCTTGGACGCGCCCCGGCTGGTGCGCTTCTTGGCCCGGCTCTCGATCAATTGATCGAGGGCCTCCTCGTTCTCCTTTTTCGCATACTGGTGTAGCTGCTCGACCTCGATCCGGTCGTACCAGACGTCGATCTGCGGCATCGCGGCATAGCGTTTGATGTTCTTGTGATAGCTCCGATAGGCCCGTCGAACGGCTTGTTGGGCAGTCGATTCCGCCACTGCGTTGTCGCGGGCCAGCACGATCACACTGGCCAGGTAACGCTTGAGATCCCATTCGAACGGTCCCGGCAGGGTCTCGTCGAAGTCGCGGAGATCGAAGACCAGATGCCGCTCGGGCGAGATCCACATCCCGTAGTTCAGGATGTGGGCGTCACCGCACATCTGGACCATGATCCCCGTGTGCGGGGCGGACGCGAGATCGGCAGCCATCACCGCCGCTGCGCCCCGATAGTAGGTCCATGGCGAGTGACTCATCCGTCCGTGCCGGATCGGCAGCAGATCCGGGGCGCGAATGTCGCTCTGCGCCAATATGGTTGCCAGCGCATCGTGCCCGCGCTTGGAAGGGTCCCACTGCCCCAACTCGCGCCGGGGAACGCGCGCCCTGGAGTCGCGGCCAACCTGTGTAACTTCGGAAACCGGCGTAATGGTCATCTCAGCACCTCGCTGTACCTTCGGTCACCGTCAAGTATTGCAGCCGGACGCTGTCCATATCGGAAAGAAGACAGACCCGTCCAGGACAACCGAAAGATCGCACATCCGAGTCGGCTCGTCGGAATCACCGGCCGACTTGTGCGAACTGCCGACGGTAGGCCGTTGGTGTTGTGGCGTAAGCGGATCCGAAGTTCTGCCGAAAGGTGACGCCGCTACCGAATCCACACGCCGCTGCGATCTCGTCGATGCCCCAATCGGTGGTCTCGAGGAGCACTCGGGCCTCGTTGAGCCGCTGCTCGAGCACCCAGCGCGCGGGGGTGGTTCCGGTCGCCCGCTGGAACTGCCGCACGAAACTCCGACGGCTCATCCGGGCCTGCTCGGCGAGACGGTCGACGGTCAGCGTCTCATCGAGTCGTCCCAGTGCCCATTCCTGCACGACCGATATCGCCGTGTCCTCGGCGGCCCGAGCGAGGGGCCGCTCGATGTATTGCGCCTGGCCACCGTCGCGGTGCGGTGCGACCACCAGACTGCGGGCGACACGCGTCGCGACCGCCGACCCGAGATACCTGCGAACCAGGTGCAGGCAGGCGTCGATCGACGACGCCGTTCCCGCCGACGTCATCACATCACCGTGATCGATGTAGAGCACCGAGGCGTCGATCTGACTACCGGGACTGCGCTGCGCCATCTCCGGCATCATCTCCCAGTGCGTCACCGCCGAACGCCCCTCGAGCACACCGGCATCGGCGATGGCGAACGCCCCGAGACACAGCCCGGCGACGAGCGCGCCACGCCCGTGGGC
>JAZQRG010000334.1:0-20674 GCA_045629445.1 Mycetocola sp.
CGTTGTCATCGACTACCTGCAGCTCATGACGTCAGGTAAACGGGTCGAGAGCCGTCAGCAGGAAGTCTCCGAATTCTCGCGTGCGCTCAAGCTCCTCGCAAAGGAACTCAAGGTTCCGGTCATCGCGCTTTCGCAGCTCAACCGTGGTCCTGAGCAGCGCGCAGACAAGATGCCGGCGATCTCCGACCTCCGTGAGTCGGGCTCGCTCGAGCAGGACGCCGACATGGTCATCCTGCTGCACCGAGAGAGTGCGTACGAGAAGGACAACCCGCGTGCGGGTGAAGCCGACCTCATCGTCGCGAAGCACCGTAACGGTCCGACGCGAACCGTTACCGTCGCCTTCCACGGCCACTTCTCGAGGTTCGCCGACCTCGCACCAGCCTAGGAAACCGCCGAATCCCGCATTCTTCTACGGCGCGTAGACTAGAAGCATCCCCCACGCGCTCGACCACGAAAGAGGCGTCCTCCTTGGCCAGTTCCGCCGCTGCTGCATCACGCGGCACCGCCGACTCGACGTCGCGGTACTGGGTCTTCCAGTTACTCAGGGCTATTCCGGCGGCGATCGCGGCCGGTGTGATCACATTCAGCCTCGACCACTCAGCGCCGCTGGGCCTGACGGTCTTCGGCGGGTTCGCCGTGCTCACCGGTATTACCGCTGTCCTCCTCGTGCCTCGAATGCTCGCGGATGACCGGGTGTCGCGCCTGAATTTCCTGCTGAGCGGCGTCATCAGCCTGCTGGCGGGCATTGTGGCCCTCGCGTTCGCCGGTTCAGGCTCCTCCGCGCGCCCTGCGCTCTTTCTCACGATCATCGTCTGGGCACTGCTCACCGGGGTCCTTGAGCTGTACAGCGGATGGCGCGTGCGCGGACGTTCGCCATACGCCAGGGACTGGGTGACCATCGGCGGCGCAACGGTGCTCCTCGGAATCGTCTTCCTCCTGGTCCCGCCTGGGCTCGACCAGCACTATGTCGGTCCTGACGGTATCGACCGCAGCCTCACAGCATCCATCGTCACGGTCGGGGTCTTCGGCGCGTACGCCGCTGTCATCGCCGTGCTCCTCATCATTGGCGGATTCTCGCTCAAATGGGGAACGGACGACGCCCGGCGTTCGTCCACAAGCACTACGGAGTCACAATCATGAGCGAACCACAACCAGCCAAGCCGAGCCGTCGCGACGTGCTCAAGCCCGTCGAACTGCTTGTCTTCGCTGCTGTAGCCGGCCTCTTCACCGGCCTCGTCACCCTCATGGTGACCCGCGACATCACGTTCGCGATCATCGGGTTCGGAGTCGCGTTCATCGTGACGCTCGTCTTCATCGCGATGTTTGCCCTCGCCGTGAAGCCCGGCGACATGGAGAAGAAAGACATCCACGACCAGGATTCCGGCCACTAACCGGTCGCTCGGGCATCCTTAGCTGACGGGTCACCGTCGCTCACCGGCTCGCGGCTCGACTGAGCGGTCAGTAACGCTCTCAGGTGTGCTCAAGCACGCAGTCCGGTCCGGGGTACACAAGGCTCTCGTGACCATCGTCGAACCGGACGTAGTACGGCGGGCCGCCGTCCGTGCCGCGCACCTCGAGGATTTCGCCGTGCCGCTCCGGTGCTCCCACACTCTGGCCGCGAATCACTATCCGTTGTCCCGCTGATGTCTGCATGATCGCCTCCTGATTTCAGGGTACGCGCGGCCTGCACAACACGGAAGAGCCCACGAGTGCAGGCCGCAGCAGTCGAGCGGATGCCCCGGCGAAGGCACCAGTTCCGGTCGAGATCATCGGTTGCGCCCGATGCTCTCGACCGGAGGTGATGCTCTCGCGTTCGGCAACCGCCTGCGCGGGGCTCGACGCGGCCGGGAGGAGTGTGCCCTACGCCAGGTAGTTGACGAGCTTGTCAGAGAGGCCGACGTAGTGCTCCGGGGTGAGCGCGAGCAGCCGATCCTTCGCCTCGACGCCGATGTCAAGCTTCGAGACGAACTCGATGAGGTCTTCGCGGCCGATGCGCTTGCCGCGGGTGAGGTCCTTGAGCATCGCGTACGGGTCGGTGATCGAGGAGCGTCCGGCGACGACCTCGGCCCGGATGACCGTCTGGATTGCCTCGCCGAGTACCTCCCAGTTGGAGTCGAGGTCGGCGGCAAGGGCCGCACGGTCCAGGTCGATCTCGCCGAGTCCCCGCTCGAGGTTGTCGAGCGCAAGCAGTGAATGGCCGAGGCCGACACCGATGTTGCGCTGCGTCGTTGAGTCGGTCAGGTCGCGCTGCAGACGGGACGTGACGAGGGTGGCGGCGAGCGACTCAAGCAAGGCGCTCGAGAGTTCGAGGTTCGCCTCAGCGTTCTCGAACCGGATCGGGTTGATCTTGTGCGGCATCGTCGACGAACCGGTCGCGCCGACCTGCGGAATCTGCCGGAAGTAACCCATCGAAATGTAGGTCCAGATGTCCGTCGCGAGGTTGTGCAGCACGCGGTTCGAGTGGGTCACCCGACCGTACAGCTCCGCCTGCCAGTCGTGGGATTCGATCTGCGTTGTCAGCGGGTTCCAAACGAGCCCGAGCGACTCGACGAATGCCTTCGACACAGCTGGCCAGTCGACAGTGGGGTCTGCGACAACGTGCGCCGCGAAGTTCCCCGTCGCACCGGAGAACTTGCCGAGGTACTCGGTCTCGTCGATCTGTTTCGCAATGCGCTCGAGCCGGAACACGAAAACGGCCAGCTCGTGTCCCATGGTTGTCGGGGTCGCCGGCTGTCCGTGTGTGCGTGCCAGCATGGCATCCGCGCGGTGCTTGACCGCCAGCGCCTGCAGTTTGTCGATCACGAGCCGCAGCTTCGGCAGCCAGACCGCCTGGACGGCGTTCGAGACGGTGAGCGCGTACGCAAGGTTGTTGATGTCCTCGCTCGTGCAGGCGAAGTGAGTCAGCTCGGCGATTGAGTCGAGACCGAGGGACGCGAGGCGGTCGCGGACGAGGTACTCGACGGCCTTCACATCGTGACGGGTCACCGCCTCCTTCTCCGCCAGCCAGTCGATCTCGGCCTGGCCGAAGTAGAGGTACAGCGAGCGGAGCGAGAAGATCTGCTCCTCGGTGAGTGGCGTCGATCCGAACATGCCTGCACCGGTGAGGTAAATGAGCCACTCCACCTCGACCTGCACGCGTGCCCGGTTGAGTCCGGCCTCCGACAGGTACTCGCCGAGCGAGCTCACCGTCGCGGAGTAACGGCCATCGAGCGGGCTGAGGGGCTGGACGGGTAGTGCGGTCATCGGGTGGCTCCCTGTCGGATTGCGGGTTCGAGCTGGCGAAAAAGTTGACGGATCGCCCCCTCAATCATGCCCAATACCCGATCAAACATTTCATCATCCGCGTAGTACGGGTCGGGAACGTCGGTCAGTTCCCTGCGATCCCGGTCAAAACTCAGCAAAAGGGCAATCTTGCCCCTGTCCGTTTCCGTGGGAGCCCAGGTCTGCAGAACACGGTCGTGAGTGCGGTCGAGGGCGACAATCAGGTCGAGCTTCTCAAACCAGTCTGGATTGAACTGCCTCGCCCGGTGACGAGCGCCGTCGTAGCCGTACTTCCGAAGCGCCTTGATCGTCCTCGCATCCGCCTGTTCGCCGACGTGCCAGTCGCCGGTGCCCGCCGACATCGTCTCCACGTAACGGCTCAGCCCGGCCTGTTGCACCAGGTGCTGAAAAATGATCTCCGCCATCGGCGATCGGCAGATATTGCCTGCACAGACGAAGCACACCCGGAAGGGTTGAACCTCGGTCGGGTCCGAGTCGGAAATCATCCCCCTATTCTGTACCGCTGGCGTCACATGCGGGAGTCCCCCAAACTCCTTCACAGCCCCCCGAATCAGGGGAGGTTCCCCCGGTTCGTCGTGAAACGACGCCGTCTCACGGCCGTCAGGCACGCTGGATTCAGTGGGTCCGCGGCCATGGCGGGCACGATCGACGGAAAGGACGGCCATGCTGACTGAGCCGGATGCCAGGGCAGCACAATTGCGAATACTTGACGTGCTCTCCGAGCAACGTCGCCGAATTACCGAGCTCCGAACCCTGGTTGTCCCGGCGCAGCACCGAATCCTCGAGACAGCCCGCGAGCTGTCGTGGCGCGCATCGAGCAGGGCCGAATTCGACACCCGTCTGGCCGAGCTCGCCGACCGGTTCGCACTCGCAACTCTTCACCTCACGGATGCCATCGAGGAGTGTGATCGCGCCAGGCGAGCGGTTCTCGCCCTCACCGCCGAGACAGACGGGGTGCGCTCAGGGCCATCCGGTCACTCCGGCTACCCGGCAGAGAACCCTCCATCACAGGCCCGCCCGGCTCGATGATGTCTGACTCTCTTACCGTGTCGACGGGTGGCCAGACGAGCGTAGCCACAGAAGAACTGTTCGCATTCGCCGGACGTCTCCGTGTGCTCGGCGGCGACGCGACCGACTGGGCACATCGGGCGTCCGTCGCGCGGTGCCTGACGGAATGGTCGACGGATGCTGCGCCTTACGGCTTCGCGGAACCCGCGTTGGTGAAGGTGAACCGTTTGCTTGGTGAGGTATCGGGCTCTGCCGAACGGCTCAGCTCTGTTGTCAGCAGGGCCGCGGACGCCTATGCCGACGGTGAGGCACGAACCCGGGAGGCCGTCAGTGCCCTCCAGTCGCTCACGGGATTCTTCGTTGGTGCTTACCTGCGCAACCTCGTTCTCGGCACCATTCCCCTGCTTCCCGCCGTTATTCTCACCGCCACGATCCTCAAGCAACCGGTTTTGCGGCGGGCGGTCGCCGTGCTCGGCATTGAGGTGGCGGCCGGGCTCGCCCAGCATCCGGGCCTGGTCGCCAATCCTGCGTTCGTGGGCGCTGTGCGCGCTGTGGTGTCGGCCGCAGACGACATCATGATGGGGTTCAGCGGCACGAGCCTGCCGGTTGCCAGAACGCTTGGCGACGAGGGGGTGGGAATCGTCGGCCTCGACACCGTCGCTGCCGCAGTAATCATGCTCGGTGGGAGGAACGCGTTTACGCAGACGCCGGTGCGCACCTCGCGGGCCGGTGCCGCCAGGCCCGTAGAGCCTCCCGCGTCACTCGCAGACGCAGCGGCCCGCATTCCACCGACGGGCGTTGGCAAGCCCCAGGTGACCGTGGAGAAATACAGCAACGGGTCGGGTGGAAGCTCCTACGCTGTGTACATCGCCGGCACGCCCGATTTCCGCGGGAACAGCGATGAGCCCTTCGACATGGCGAGCAACCTCGCGGCGCTCGCCGACAGCGACGCAGGCGCGCACACGGCGACGCTGAAGGCCATGGAACAGGCGGGCGTACAGCCCGGAGATCAGGTAAGCCTGTTCGGCCATTCCCAGGGCGGTCTCGTCGCCGCCCGCATCGCATCATCCGGTGAATTCGACACCCAGTCACTCGTCACCTTCGGGGCGCCGAGCGGGCAGATACCCGTTCCCGACTCGGTCACCCAACTCGCGGTTGAGCACGCAGAAGACCTGGTGCCGGCGCTCGGCGGCGCTCCGGTCGACGGCGCCGAAGGGCGTGACCGCATCGTCGTCTCGCGGGCCGTTCTCGACGGTTCGCCGACGGGGTCGGATGACGCAGGGCCGGACAGCCTCGGCTCGGCGCATCAGATGACCGAATACGCGAAGACGGCCGCGCTCATCGACGCATCTGTCGACCCGCGGCTGTCTGAGGCTGCCAGCGCGCTCGCGGGCATTGGCGTGGGCGCGGGGCTCGCTCAGGCCTTCCGTGCGGAGCGGGTGAGGGGCGGCTGACCGCCATCGTCAGTCGGTCAGCGAGCGGAAGTGGTGCGCTGTGGGCGCAGGATGATCTGGAAAATCCAGTTGATGATGCCCATGACGAGAGCGCCGAGCACGGCCCACCAGAATCCATCGACGGTGAGACCGAAGCCGAACCAGCTGGTGACCCAGCCGGCCATGAGCAGGAGCAGGCCGTTGATGAGGAAGGAGATCAAGCCCAGGGTGAGGATGTAGAGGGGGAACGCCACGATCTTGATCACCGTGCCGATCAAGCTGTTGACGATCGCGAAGATCAGGGCGACGAACAGATAGGTCAGTGCGGTAGCGACGCCGTTGTTCGGCGCGTACGGGGTGACCTGGACGCCAGCGACGATGAGAGTGGTCAACCAGATCGCCACAGCATTGATGACGATGTTCAGAAGGAATTTGGCCATGCTCCACTATGGCACCGCACCTTACTTCCCGCACGGAACCGGTGCCCCGTGGACAACGCGCCCAGAGTATGCGATCAGCGGAATGGCCTCTGTCTAGACTCGACGTGTGACGTTCACCCCCGCAAACGAAGAGCACCCAAGGCCGGCCGTGAAGCTCCGCCCCGAAATCCTTGCGACGCCGCCTTACCGCCAGGGAAAGCCAGCGGGAAGCGATGCGTTCAAGCTGTCGAGCAATGAGAACCCTTACCCGCCGCTGCCCGGAGTAATCGACGCCGTTGTCGCCGCAGGTGCATTCAACCGGTACCCGGACGCGAGCGCCGGTGCACTCCGCGCGGTACTCGCCGAACGCCACGGTGTGGACCCACACGAGATCCACGTCGGATCCGGCTCCGTCGCCCTGCTCAGTCAGTTCATCACCGCCGCGGCAGGCCCCGGTGACACCGTCGTCTACGCCTGGCGCTCGTTCGAGGCCTACCCGGGGCTCGTCACCGTTGCGGGCGCCGAGAGTGTCCAGGTGCCCAATCGTGCCGACGGTTCGCATGACCTCGACGCGATCGCTCGGGCGATCGACGACCGCACCCGGGTCGTCATCGTCTGCACACCCAACAATCCGACGTCGACGATCGTGACGGCTGAGGAGTTCGAGGAGTTCATGGGCAAAGTCCCCGGAGACATCCTCGTGCTCCTCGACGAGGCCTACGCGGAGTTCGTGACGAACCCGGATGCCGTCGACGGGCTGAGCCTGATCGGTCGCCACTCGAATCTCGTCGTCCTTCGCACCTTCTCCAAGGCGTATGGTCTCGCCGGGCTCCGCGTCGGTTGGGCAGTTGGCGCCGCAGAAGTTCTCGATGCCGCACGGGCAACAGCGATCCCGCTCTCGGTGACCCAGCCGGCGCAGTCGGCGGCGATCGCGTCGCTCGGGCTGGAAGTCGAGTTGCTCGAACGGGTCAGCCAGATCGCGGCGCTGCGGGACAGCATCCGTTCCGCGTTGATCGAGCAGGGCTGGAACGTGCCTGACGCGCAGGGGAACTTTATCTGGCTGGCGACCGGCGACGAGACACTCGACGTGAACGAGGTCCTCCTGCGGCACGGCATCGTGGCGCGGGCGTTCCCGGGTTCGGGAATCCGGGTTTCGATCGGAGAGAGAGAATCTATGGAGAATCTCCTACGCGCTGGCGCGGACGTTGTGGCATCTCTACCAGCTGGGCACCCCGCCCGGCGGTTAGGTTAGAACAATGGCGGAAACCGAAACGACGTCTCTCACGCCCCCGGTCCAGATTCTGGCCACCGACGGAACGTACTCGCCGACCGCATCCGCCGAGGCATACCTGCCTTATCTGGACGCGCTCACCGACAAAGACCACGAGCAGTTCTACCGCGACATGGTCACGGCTCGGGCCTTTGACACCGAGGCGGCGAACCTGCAACGGCAGGGTCAACTCGCAGTATGGCCACCGTGCCACGGGCAGGAGGGCGCGCAGGTCGGATCCGGTCGTGCCGCCCGGGCCCAGGACCACATCTTCCCGTCTTACCGCGAGCACGCCGTCGGACTTATCCGCGGAGTGGACCTTCTCGGCATGATCGAGGTCATGCGCGGTGTGACCCACTCGGGCTGGGACGTGTCCGATCCGCGCAACGGCAACTTCCGGCCATACACGCTCGTCATTGGCGCCCAGACGCTCCATGCAACGGGCTACGCGATGGGCGTGAAGTTCGACGGCGCGACGGCGACAGGCAACCCGGAGACCGACGAAGCCGTGATGGTGTACTTCGGTGATGGAGCGACGAGCCAGGGCGACGTCAACGAGGCCATGGTTTTTGCGGCCAGCTACCAGACGCCGCAGGTTTTTTTCCTGCAGAACAACCACTGGGCGATCAGCGTCCCCGTGACGACGCAATCGCGGACCCCGCTGTTCGAGCGGGCGAAGGGCTTCGGCCTGCCCGCCGTGCAGGTTGACGGTAACGACGTGCTCGCGAGCTATGCCGTTTCGGCCAAGCACCTCGCAGATGCTCGGTCAGGGGGAGGGCCACAGCTCATCGAAGCGCTCACCTATCGCATCGGCGCGCACACCACCAGTGATGACCCCACCAAGTACCGCACGCAGGAGCTGACCGATTCATGGGTCGCCAAGGATCCCATCGTGCGGTTCGAGGCGTACCTGCGCAACAAGGGTGCTTCGGAGGAGTTCTTCACCGGTGTTGTCGATGATGCCAAGGAATTTGCCGCGGACATCCGCGCGCGGACACACGCCATCAAAGATCCCGACCTGACCTTTATGTTCGACGGCGTCTATAGCGAGGATCACCCACTGATGACCGAACAGCGCGAGTGGCTCGCCGCGTATGAGCGCAGCATGGCCGGAGGTGCGGCATGACTCTGAGCGTCGACGCACAGGTTGCCACTCTGCCGATGGCCAAGGCGATCAACGCCGGTCTCCGACGGGCGATGTCCGACAACGACAAAGTCCTGCTGATGGGGGAGGACATCGGAAAGCTCGGCGGTGTCTTCCGCATCACCGAAGGCCTGCAGGCCGAGTTTGGTGAGAACCGCGTTCTCGACACCCCGCTCGCTGAATCCGGGATCATCGGAACCGCAATCGGTCTTGCCATGCGCGGCTACCGACCGGTCTGTGAGATCCAGTTCGACGGATTCATCTACCCCGGCTTCAACCAGATCACCTCGCAGCTGGCGAGACTCACCAATCGCACCGAGGGCTCGCTGCAGATGCCCGTCGTCATCCGGGTGCCGTACGGCGGACACATCGGCTCAATCGAGCACCACTCGGAGAGCCCTGAGGCCTATTTCGCTCACACGGCAGGACTCCGCTCGGTCAGCCCGTCGACCCCGAATGACGCCTACTGGATGATTCAGGAAGCGATCGAGTCGAACGACCCCGTGATGTTCTTCGAGCCCAAGAGCCGATACTGGCCCAAAGGCGAGGTTGACCTCTCCGGGCCCGCAGCACCGCTTCACGCCAGCCGGGTTGTACGGAAGGGAACCGACGTCACCGTGGTCGCATACGGTGCCATGGTGAGCGTGCTGATCCAGGCCGCCGAGCTCGCCGCCGCCGAGGGAATCAGCCTCGAGGTCGTCGACCTCCGCTCGATCTCACCGATCGACTACGCGCCGATCCTCGAGAGCGTGCGAAAGACCGGCCGCCTCATCGTCGCCCAGGAGGCACCGGGTAACGTCTCGGTCGGTTCGGAGATCGCAGCGACCGTCGCCGAGCGCGCCTTCTACTCCCTCGAAGCTCCCGTCCTCCGAGTTTCCGGCTTCGACGTTCCCTTCCCGCCGGCCAAACTCGAGAAGCTGTATCTCCCCGACGCTGATCGAATCCTCGAAGCCGTCGATCGGGCGCTCGCCTACTAGTCGCTTGTCGACCGAATGGAGAACCATGAGTGAGTTTCAGTATTTGATGCCGGATGCCGGCGAAGGGCTCACCGAGGCCGAAGTGGTCTCGTGGAAGGTCGCGCCAGGCGACGTCGTCGAGCTCAACCAGGTGATCGTTGAGATCGAGACGGCCAAGTCACTCGTCGAACTGCCGTCCCCCTACGAAGGCACCGTCGCATCGATCCTCGTCACCGAGGGCACAACGGTCGATGTTGGCACACCGATCATCACCATCAGCACAGCGGATGCTCTGGGCCAGGTGGCCGCGGAAGTCGATCCGCAAGGTGTTTCGAGTGAATTCGAAGAAGCCGTCGCTGACACTCGGGGCTCCGTCGACGACGAAAAGCCCGCCGCCATGCTCGTTGGATACGGCGATGCCGGCCACGTCTCGTCCCGTCGCCGCGGGCGTACAGCCAGTGCCGCGCCCGCCGAGCGTCCGGCATCCGCTGCTCCCGCGCAGGGTCCGGTCATCGCGAAACCGCCGATCCGCAAGCTCGCGAAGGACCTCGGCGTTGACCTGGCTCAGGTCACCGGCACGGGCGTCGGGGGAGAAGTCACCCGCGATGACGTCGTCCGTGAGGCGGGCCAAGCCAGTGTGTTCCGCAACATCGAGACGCCCGAGTGGGGCGATACCCGCGAAGAGCGCATTCCGGTCAAGGGCGTGCGCAAGCAGATCGCGAAGGCCATGGTGGAGGCGGCGTTCAAGGCTCCGCACGTCTCCCTGTTTGTCGATGTCGATGCGACGCGCACCATGGAATTCATCAAGCGGCTGAAGAACTCGACCGACTTCGCCGGGGTCAAGGTGTCGCCGCTCCTGATTATGGCGAAGGCGATGATCTGGGCGGTGCGGCGCAACCCGACGGTTAACGCCACCTGGACGGACGAGGAAATCATCGTTCGGCACTACGTCAACCTCGGCGTCGCCGCAGCGCCCCCTCGCGGCCTCATCGTGCCGAACGCCAAGGAAGCACAGTCGATGACGTTGCTTGAACTGGCGCAGGCGCTCGAGCAGCTCACTCTGACCGCGCGTGAGGGCAAGACGCCGCCGGTTGACCAGCAGAACGGCACCATCACGATCACGAACATCGGTGTGTTCGGCATGGATACCGGGACGCCGATTCTCAACCCGGGCGAGGTGGGAATCGTCGCCCTCGGCACGATCAAACAGAAACCGTGGGTTGTTGACGGCGAGGTGCGGCCGCGGTTTGTCACGACGCTCGGAGCGTCGTTCGACCACCGGGTCGTCGACGGGGACGTCGCATCGCGATTCCTCGCCGACGTCGCGTCGATCATCGAGGAGCCAGCGCTCCTTCTCGAGTAAGAACCCGAGAAGGAGGGCTGGGCCGCCAGGCGCCCGCGGACCGGGGCGTCGCTAGCTAGAAGCCGAAGTCGCCGCCGCCACCGAAGTCGCCGCCACCGCCGAAGTCGCCGCCACCGAAGTCACCCCAGCCGCCACCGCCGTCGCCGCCGCTGTCTCCGCCGGCATCCGATCCGGCATCTGATCCGGAGTCCGCGCCTGACTCATCAGCGCCCGCCTCGGTCGACGGGTCGGGCATAAACGCACCGACGACCGCCGAAGCGATGAAATAACCGGCAACGGTACCGAGCAATGATGCACCGATCATGCTGCCGAAGCTCGGTCCGTTCATCGTGCGTTCCATCGTGCCTGGCTGCCGAAGCTCGGATCGGGTCGCCGACTGCGCGAGTGACCGAGGGTCATCGCCACGCGGCGCGTCACCGGGAGCGGCGTCGGCGCTGAGCTGGGTGAACAGCAACTGCCTTTGCTCGGGGGTCAGCTTTGAAAACGCCTCCTCGTGCGCCTGCTCGATAGCCTCGGGCGGCGCGGTGCGCAACAGGTAGCGGTAGCGCTCAACGGCGATCTCATCGTCCGAACGCTGTGGCTGCCCATAACCCTGCTGCCCGTAACCCTGCTGGCCGTAACCCTGCTGCTGAGGGCGGTACTGGGGCCGCTGCTGGTCTTGCTGGCCCGAGCCGAAAAGTCTGTCGAGGAAACCCATGGTGTGCTCCTTGCCTGGGGGGAAGTGCCCCAAGTTTACGAACGGATGCCGTGAACCCGCCATGAAGGCGGCTCCCAATTTGTTCGACGGGAACGTCCAGACTCCGGGCGGATTCACGGTGAAGGCACAGCCCAAATCAAGCTTTCCGTGGGTTTCTGTTAGGCTCGTCGGTGGCCATGAAGGCCGTAACGCTAGTCCGCGGACGAATGTGACACAGCAATGTCGCACATTCGGACGTATGGTCCTGCGACGTTGGCGGCGGCCCCATGGCCGCGTCAGCACAGCTCCCGAATCGCTCCAGACGCACTGGTCGTCGCCGCTTGATGGGTGGAGCAGGTGCATTCGTCCCTGACCCGGTCGTAACATACGGAAATGCCGTGCAGGCATCCGTAGTCCCCCCGGGGAAAGTCGCCGACAGGTGGCTGGGAGTCCTGCGCGCGCACGGAGAAAACGTGACCAACACTGTTGCCGTTGAGGTAAACAATGTCTACAAAGTCTTTGGCAGAAAGCCCCGCGAGGTCGTCAAGCGGCTGCAGGGCGGAGCGAAACGGAACGAGCTGACCTCGCTCGGTACCGCCGCGGTCATCGATGCCAGTTTCGACGTCAAGAAGGGCGAGATCTTCGTCGTCATGGGCCTCAGCGGCTCGGGCAAGTCCACCCTGATCCGGATGCTCAACGGTCTGCTCGAGCCGACGACGGGATCCGTTGCCGTCTATGGCGCTCCGGTGAGTGGTGTGCCGGCGAAACAGCTCCGTGAGGTTCGTCGCTCGAAGATCTCCATGGTCTTCCAGCACTTTGCTCTTCTGCCTCACCGCACGGTGCTCGACAACGCCGCGTACGGCCTCGAGGTACAGGGCGTTCCCCTGGCCGAACGTCGTCGACGCGCACAGAATATCGTCGAGCGCGTTGGGCTCTCCGGCTGGGAAGACAAGCTTCCGGGCGAGCTCTCCGGTGGAATGCAGCAGCGCGTCGGCCTCGCGCGAGCACTGGCCGCAGACACCGATGTCCTCCTCATGGATGAGGCGTTCTCGGCCCTCGACCCGCTCATCCGTCGCGAGATGCAGGAACAGCTCATCGAGCTCCAGCAGGAGCTCGGCAAGACGATCATCTTCATCACCCACGACCTCAACGAGGCGATGTTCCTCGGTGACCGGATCGCCGTCATGCGCGACGGCCGCATCGTCCAGGTCGGAACCCCGGATGAGATTCTCACCGACCCGGCCAACGACTACGTGGCCCAGTTCGTGCAGGATGTCGACCGCGCTCGAGTGCTCACCGCCGCAAGCGTGATGGAGCCGGCGCGCGCCGTCGTCTCCGGTTCGGCCGGCCCGCGCGCCGCACTGCGCACAATGCGGGACATGCAGACATCCGCAGCATTCGTTGTCGGAAACGGCCGCAAGCTGCTCGGCGTCGTGCACGACCGCGAGGTGCTCGGCCTCGTCAAGGCGGGCAACCGCGACCTGATGCCAATCGTGCGCAACGACCCGGCGACCGTCGGACCCGACCAGTACCTGGTCGACCTGTTCGAGCCCGCAGCGGAAAGCCAGCTGCCGGTTGCTGTTGTCGATGAGAAGGGCCGCCTGCTCGGCGCCATTCCCCGCGTCACACTGCTCGCTGCGCTTGCCAACCTGCCAACCACCACCGGTGAAAACCAGGTCATCGAGACTCCGGCAACCGTCGCCGTCGAGGTCATCACCCAGACTCTCCGCGAAACCGCGGGACTCACGGACGAGGTCGACCAGTCGAAAGCTGGCCCAACCGACTTTGCCCCTACCGCTTCTGAAGGGAGCCTTCGCTGATGGATTTCCGTATTCCGCTCGGCCAGTGGGTTGAAGACTTTGTCGACATCCTCACCGACACGCTCCAGCCGCTGTTCGACGTGCTCCGTGCCGTCTTCCTCGGTCTCTACGACCTGGTCAACCTGATTCTCCAGTCGCCACCGTTCTGGGTCATCATCATCGCGGTTGCTGTCCTCGGCTTCTTCGCGACGGGCTGGAAGCTTGCCGTCGGTGTCGTCATCGGCTTCGCGCTGATCTTCTCCGTCGACCAGTGGGAGAACGCGATGGACTCGCTGTCCCTCGTTCTCGTCGCGAGCTTCCTCGCGGTGCTCATCAGCGTTCCGCTCGGAATTCTGGGCGCACGGTCCGACACGGCATCGCGCATCCTCAAGCCGATCCTCGACTTCCTGCAGACCATGCCGGCGTTCGTGTACCTGATCCCCGCGCTCATCCTGTTCCGCGTCGGCGTCGTTCCCGGCATCGTCGCGACGATCATCTTCGCCCTCGCACCGGGAGTGCGGCTCACCGAACTCGGAATTCGTGGCGTCGATAAGGAAGTTGTCGAGGCCGGTCACGCATTCAGATCGTCACCGTTCCGGATCCTCCGCCAGATCCAGCTGCCGCTTGCAATGCCGAGCATCATGGCCGGTATCAACCAGGTCATCATGCTGTCGCTCTCCATGGTGGTCATCGCCGGTATGGTCGGCGCCGGTGGACTCGGAGGCGACGTCGTCGCGAGCCTCAACCGCATCGACATCGGCCTCGGCTTCGAAGCCGGACTGAGCGTCGTGATCCTCGCGATCATGCTTGACCGGCTCACCGCATCGCTCGGCACCCGCAAACGACGCGTGAAGAAGGCGGATGCCGTCACTTCCGCTGACAAACCGGCTTCACTTTCCCCGAAAGACGAGCAGCTTCTCGCTGCAACGTCAGACACCGACACCCGCACGCCCCAGGGCGCCGGGGTCTGACCGTCACACAACCGGCCGGGTTCGCTGAGCCCGGCAAGCACCAACTTCCGAAAGGAAAAACATGAAGAAGCACAGCACAATCGCCGTTGCAGCACTCGCAACGGTTGCCCTGTTCGGCATGACCGGGTGCGCCAGCACCGGTTCAACGGACTCCGCCGATGGCGGGGAGAAGACCGACCTCAAGCTCGCCGTTTTCAACGGCTGGGATGAAGGAGTCGCAACCAGCTGGCTCTGGAAGACGATCCTTGAGGATGAGGGATACTCCGTCGAACTCGAGTACGCCGACCCCGCACCGGTCTTCGAAGGATTGTCATCGGGCGACTACGACTTCACCACCGACGTGTGGCTGCCCGTCACCCACAAGTCGTACCTGGACAACTACGGTGACGACATCGTCGAGCTCGGTGCCTGGAACGACGAGTCCAAGCTCACCCTCGCGGTGAACGAGGACGCTCCGATCGACTCGATCGACGAGCTTGCCGAGAATGCCGACCTGTTCAACAACACCATCGTTGGCATTGAGCCTGGCGCCGGCCTGACCGCCGCCATGGAGAACGAAGTCATTCCGGCATACGGCCTCGATGACATGAAGTTCCTCACCTCATCAACGGCTGCGATGCTCTCCGAGCTCAAGAGTGCGACGGACAAGGGCGAGAACGTCGTTGTCACTCTCTGGGAGCCGCACCGCGCGTATGCCCAGTTCCCGCTCAAGAACCTCGAAGACCCCGATGGCGCCTTCGGTGCAACCGAGAGCCTGTACAGCTACGGCAGCACGGAGTTCGCCGAGTCCTCGCCGAAGGCAGCGGGATACCTCGAGAACTTCGAGATGGACAGCGAAACCCTCATGTCGCTCGTGAAGGCGATGTTCATCGACTACGACGGAAGCGACTACGCCCCGATCGTCGAGAAGTGGATTGAAGACAACCAGGAGTACGTCGACACACTGACGTCCTAGTTCGATCGGCCCGGCGATGGCCGGGGTGAGTGACACTCGCCCCGGCCATCGTTCTTTCAGGCATTATCACCGAGTCGACCGGACACCGGCGGCCGAAAGGTATTTCATGAACATCGGTACACGCATTACAACAGCAGCGGCGCTCAGCATTGGACTCGTCGCACTCACCGGCTGCACGGCAGCCGAGACATCGGCAGCGCTCGAGAACGGTGACGAGAAGGACGTCTCGATTGCCGTCTTCAACGGCTGGGACGAAGCCGTCGCAACCAGCGTCCTCTGGGAGAGCATCCTCGCTGACAAGGGCTATGACGTCACGCTCGACTACGCGGATCCCGCGCCGGTCTTCGCTGGCCTCGCCGCGGGGGACTACGACGCGACCCTCGACATCTGGCTGCCGTTCACCCACAAGAGCTACCTCGAAGAGTATGGCGATGACATCGTCGAGCTCGGCGCGTGGAACAACGAAGGCAAAAACGCGATCGCCGTCAACGCGGATGCCCCGATCGATTCGCTCGCGGAACTCGCTGAGAACGCTGAGCTCTTCGGCAACAAGATCGTCGGCATCGAGCCAGGTGCCGGGCTCACCATGGCAACCGAAGAACGGGTCATCCCGACCTACGGCCTCGAGGACATGCAGTACGTCACATCGTCAACGTCGGCCATGCTCACCGAACTGACCAGCGCGACGAAGGCGGGCGAGAACATCGCCGTCACCCTCTGGGAGCCGCACTGGGCATACGGTGAGTTCGCTCTCAAGAACCTCGAAGACCCCGAGGGCGCACTCGGCGCCGTCGAGACCATCCACGCATATGCCTCGACCGACTTCAGCGAGACGCACCCGACAGCCGCTGGCTGGCTCTCGGACTTCGAGATGGACCTCGACACGCTGTACTCGCTCGAGAAGGTACTCTTCGTCGACTACGACGGCGACGACTACGCCCCGATCGTCGAGAAGTGGATCGAAGACAACCAGGAGTACGTCGACGGACTGACCTCCTAGGGACGAACCTCTCGAAAGCCCGGCGCGCCATTGGTGCTCCGGGCTTTCGATGTTTATGGCATCGCTGAATTGATAACCGTTATCATTACGGGTAGCATCGTTCCTGTGTCCAGACTTCGTGCCTCCCTCCTTTTGATTCCGGCGACAGCGTTACTCCTGGCCGGATGCTCCGCAACGGCAGACAGTGCGGCTGACGAACCGACGGGGTTGCGTGTCGTTTCCTCCACCAACGTGTATGGCGATATCGCGTCGGCCATCGGTGGCGAGCACGTCGACGTTACGAGCATCATCAGTTCTGCCGCCCAGGACCCGCACAGTTACGAGGCAAGCGCGAGGGACCAGCTCGCCATCTCCAAGGCCGACATTGTGATCGAAAACGGCGGCGGTTACGACCCGTTTATGGACACGCTCATCGAGGCGGGCGCGAGCGAGGACGTTGAACTCGTTAACGTGCTCGACCTCTCCGGGCGAGCGCCAGCCGACGACCACGCAGCCAACGACCATGCTGAGGACGAACACGCAGCTGACGAGCACTCCGCAGATGAGCACGCAGCCGACGACCATGATCACGAGCACATCGAGGGCGTGAACGAGCACGTCTGGTACGACCTCGCGGCGGCCGACGCTCTCGCGAGTGCCCTTGCCCATACCTTCTCCCACCTCGACGAGGAGAATGCCTCCACGTACTCCGAGAACTACACGGAGTTCTCCGAGCAGATCGCAGCGCTTACGGAGCGCACGGCCGAGCTCAAGGCAGAGCACGACGGGACAGCGGTCGCGCTCACCGAACCGGTCCCGCTTTACCTGCTCGAGGCATCCGGTCTTCGTAACCTCACGCCGGCTGAATTCAGTGAGGCGATCGAGGAGGGCACAGACGTTCCGCCGGCGAGCCTTCGCGCGACCCTCGATCTGTTTGGCTCGGGTGAGGTCGCGATGCTCGCCTACAATGAGCAGACGAGCAGCCCGGAAACCGAACAGGTCAGGGCTGTTGCCGAGAAGAATTCCGTCCCGGTTGTCTCCTTCGCTGAGACGCTCCCTGACGGTGAGGACTATGTGAGCTGGATGACCACCAATATCGACGCCATTTCGGACGTACTCTCCTCGTGAGTGCGCCCGCCGCCCCTGGTGCGCACCGTCATCCCACCGCGCCCGTCCTGAGTCTCAAAGACGCTGCGCTCGGCTTTGGCGACCGGGTGCTGTGGAACAACCTCACTCTCGACGTGTGCTCGGGTGAATTTCTCGCTGTCCTCGGCCCGAATGGATCGGGGAAGACGAGCCTGTTGAAGACCATCCTCGGTCAGCAGAAACTTGACTCAGGGACGGCGAGCTTCGACGGGCATCCCGTTCGACGCGGTGATCGGCGGATCGGGTATATCCCGCAGCAGAAGCTCATTCCCGGTGGAACACCGATGCGTGCCCGTGACCTGATCGCACTCGGCGTCAACGGGCATCGTTTCGGGCTGCCGATCTCACGCGCATCCGAGAAGCGACAGGTCGATGAGCTTCTCGATGCCGTCGGAGCGACCGATTACGCGGACGAGCCCGTCGGCAACCTGTCTGGCGGAGAGCAGCAGCGATTGCGCGTCGGCCAGGCGCTCGCGGGTGATCCGCGACTGCTGCTGTGCGACGAACCCCTGCTCAGCCTCGACCTGCAGCACCAGCGCGGCGTCTCGGAACTCATCGACGCGCGCCGCCGGGAACACGGAACCCCGGTTGTCTTCGTCACGCACGACGTCAACCCGGTACTCGGCATGGTCGACCGTATCCTTTACCTCGCGGGCGGACAGTTTCGAGAGGGTACTCCCGACGAGGTGCTGCGCAGTGACGTGCTCTCCGAGCTTTACGGCACGCCCGTCGACGTCATCCGCACCGGTGAGCGCGTCGTTGTCGTCGGCATCCCCGACAGCGAGACCCATCACCATCACGCCCACCCGGAGGTGGGTCTGTGATCTCGCTCGACGACCTCTGGGGTCGGTTGTTCAACTTCGAGAACTACGGCGAGCTGCTCGCGCTCGTGCAGAACTCGCTCATCGCCGGGGCGATCCTCGGAATTGTCGGTGGCCTGATCGGTGTCTTCGTGATGCAGCGCGACATGGCGTTTGCCGTGCACGGCATCAGTGAACTTTCATTCGCCGGCGCAGCCGCTGCGCTCTTGTTCGGTGTCAACGTGGTCGCGGGATCGATCGCCGGCGCTCTCGTGGCCGCGATCATGATCGGGCTGCTCGGATCGAGAGCGAGGGACCGAAACTCGATCATCGGCGTTCTGATGCCGTTCGGTCTTGGACTCGGCATTCTGTTCCTCGCCCTATACCCGGGCAGGAGCGGCAACAAATTCGGGCTGCTCACCGGCCAGATCATCTCCGTTGATGATCCTCAGCTGGTCTGGCTGACCGGGATCAGCATTGTTGTGCTCGCCGGACTGCTGTGGATGTGGCGACCGCTGAGTTTCGACAGTCTCGACGCTGACGTCGCCGCCGCGCGCGGTGTTCCCACTCGGTTCGTGTCGCTCGCGTTCATGGTGTTGCTCGGGCTGATCGTCGCCGTCTCGGTCCAGATTATTGGGGCGCTGCTCGTGCTTGCGTTGCTCGTCACGCCAGCCGCCGCCGCGCTCAGACTGTCGGCGTCGCCGTTCTGGGTGCCGGTGCTCGCGATGGTCTTCGGGTTTGTCTCGGCTGTCGGTGGCATCCTGCTCGCGCTCGGCGGCTCGCTCCCGATCAGCCCGTACATTACGACGATCTCGTTCCTGATCTACCTTGGCGCGCGACTCATCGGCCTGCGCACCAGGCCGCGGGCGGGGTTACGCTAGCCATGACCGGGATCGTCGAAACAGCAGAGATGCGGAGGTGAGTCGTGGTCGTCAAGAGAAATACCTGGCAGCGTGAAGCCGTTCGCGAAGCGCTTGAATCCAGCGAGGGATTCATTAGCGCGCAGGGCCTGCACCAGGGGCTCCGCGACGCCGGATCGCCGATCGGGCTCGCGACCGTCTATCGCGCACTCGCCGACCTCGCGACCGTTGGTGAAGCCGACTCGCTACAGTCGCCCGACGGTGAGAGCCTCTATCGTGCCTGCGCGTCCGTCGGTCACCACCATCACCTCATCTGCCGCAAGTGCGGACTGACTGTCGAGATCGAGGCGACAGAGGTCGAGCAATGGGCGAAGCGCACGGCATCCGTACATGGATTCACCGAGGCGCAGCACATCGTTGACATTTTTGGCTTCTGTGCCGAGTGCTCACGGGCATCCGCGCCCGCCTGAGAACAGGAAGAAAGGCCCGCACCGGATCGGTTGGTCCAGTGTGGGCCTTATCTTTTGTCACGCCGAGTGCGCCGTCAGGTCACGCACGTCCGGCGCAGCGTTAGCGGAGAAACAGCGACGGGTCTGACGGTGTGACGGTGGCGGGTCCGGATTCTTCGTCCGTCTCCGGGGCGGTCTCCTGACCGTCGCCGCGTTGCGTGCTGTCGCGTTCCGTGCCCTCACGTTCCGTGCGTTCACGGTCGAGGTCGTCGGGGTCCACGTTGTCCGGTCGGATATCGGTCCTGTCGCCTGGGCCGCCGTAGCGACCCTCATCCTGTTGACGGTCAGCATCGCGGTCGGCCTTGGCATCGCCGCCCGCCTCTTCTTGTCGCCCAAGGGCCGAAGCGAGCGTCTGGACGAGGTCGCTTGGCTCCACCGGCTTTCGCACGAGCCCGTTAAAGCTGCTCGCGTTCAAGATCTCGCTTTCGCTCTCGATACCTGCCGAGAAGGCGATGATAGGAGCGGCACGATTGAGTCCGCCTCCCTCCCGAATGGCCGCCGCGGCCTCTCGCCCGCTCATTCCTGGCATATGCAGATCCATCAGAATGACGTCGAAGGCGGCGGTATGAGCTTGCTCGACCGCTTCCAATCCGTCCGCAGCCTCCACGACCTCGAGACCTAACGCCTCCAGGAAATGCCTGGCGATGTGGCGGTTGCCGGGATTGTCGTCGACGACCAAGACCCTGCCGTCAAAGGCCGGGCTGACGTCAGGCGCCGAGGCGCAGGCTTCGGCCGCGGAGGACTGGGCCGGTATCTCAAGCCAAAAGGCGCTGCCCTTCCCCAGCACGCTCTCGACGCCGACGCCGCCGCCCATGGCCTCGGCCAGTTGCCGGCAAATGGCGAGGCCCAGACCGGTTCCGGCCCTGGTCGCGCCAGCCTCAGTTTGCGCGTATCGGCCGAACACCAGGGGAACCTGCTCAGGGGCGATCCCCGGACCTGTGTCGACGACTTCAATCCGCAGGACGCAGCGGTCCAGATCATAGGCCGTCCTTAGTCGGACTTCTCCAGCGTCGGTGAATTTGACTGCATTGCTGAGATAATTGACCAGAACCTGCCTTAAACGCGGCCCATCGATCATCAGCGTCCAGTCATGGGAGGGCTCAT
>JAZQRG010000335.1:0-1540 GCA_045629445.1 Mycetocola sp.
CTCCGGCGCGCTGGCATCCGCCAGCCGCGAGAGTTCATCGGCCCTCAGATCGAGGTCGACCGCCGCCATGTTGTCGGTGAGTTGCTCGACGGTGCGCGCACCGAGAATCACCGAGGTCACGGCTGGCTGCGCACCGAGCCACGCCAGGGAAACCTGTGACGCCGACACGGAGTGAGCCCGCGCGATGTCGGTCACCGCGTCGAGCACCCGCCAGGTGCGCTCGTTCGCGTTGCGCGCCTCCCACGCCTCCATCCCACGCGACGGGTTCTGGCCGAGCCGGGTCTGACCGGTCGGCGACACGTCCCGCTCGTACTTTCCGCTGAGCCACCCGCCGGCGAGCGGCGACCATGGCAGCAGGCCAATGCCGGCGTCGAGCGCAGCCGGCACGATCTCGTGTTCGATGTCACGCACGAGCAGGTTGTATTGCGGCTGCAGCGTCACCGGAGCACTGAAACCTGAAGCGGATGCCACGGCGACCGCCTTGGTCAGCTGCCAACCCAGGTAGTTGGAGAACCCGTAGTACGAGATCTTGCCGGCGGTGACCGCGTCGTCGAGGAAACGCAGCGTCTCATCGACGGGGGTGAGCGCGTCCCACGCGTGCATTTGGTAGAGATCGATGTGCTCGACACCGAGCCGCCGGAGCGACGCATCGAGTGCGGTGCGAAGGTGACGGCGAGACAGGCCGACGTCGTTCGGCCCGTCACCCATTGGGAATCGGCCCTTCGTTGCGAGCACGATCTGTCCGGCTTCGGTGGGGTGGTCGGCGAGCCAGCGGCCAATGATCTCCTCGGAGACGCCGGCGCTGTAGACGTCGGCGGTGTCGACGAATGTGCCACCGGCCTCGACGAAGGTCGTGAGAATGTCTCCCGATGTCGCTTCGTCGGCTTCAGCGCCGAACGTCATTGTTCCGAGTGCCTGCGCTGAGACGCTGGCGCCCGAGCGGCCAAGAGTGCGGTATTCCATGGGATCTCCTTCGATGAAGGTCCGACCATACCGGCCGGTGATCCGTCGAACACAGGGGTTGCGCAACGCTAAGCGAAAACGTAGCCGCCGTTCACGAACGCAACAGCGAGCTCCTCCGCAAACGCCGGCTCGAAGACCGCCCGCGACGCGGCCCGCAGCTCAGCCGCGGCATCCGGGTCGCTGTGCCGGAGTGCCTCATAGTCCGGGTGGAGGTCGAAACGGATGCCGTGGTGCACCGCATTGAGGTCGTCGTGCGTTGGCGCGGTGTGCGCGAGTGCGCGGTCGATGGCCTTGGCGACGGCTGCCGAATCGAGCTGCCAGCTCACCTCGAATCGGTCGGTGGCGTCGCTGCCGGAGATCGCGTCGTCGAGCACCCCGTAAAAGTCGGGCAGGTACGCCCGCACCGATGCGCCGAGTTTCTCGAGATTGAGGTGCGCGTTGCGGCGAATAAGCGGGTCGTAGGTCCATCGGATCTCAGTGATCCCGTGCTCGAGTGCGTCGGCACGCAGCCTGAGTTTGAGTGCGAATCCGACCCCGCCGCGTGCTGCTGGCCGCACGGCTGCGACGTGGGAGTGCA
>JAZQRG010000336.1:0-4007 GCA_045629445.1 Mycetocola sp.
TCGCGGGCAGTCGGTTCTCCGGGGAGTTGTGCTCGCGATCGGGGCCGTGATCTTCCTGTTCCCGTTCTATTACATGGTGATCGGTTCGCTGCAGGCAGCACCAGACACGTCCCTCGGCGGCATCTTCCCCAACCCGGCGAATATCACTGTCGAGAACTACGTGAACATCAACGAGCGCATCAACCTGTTCTCCGGGCTGGTCAACTCCGGCATCTTCACCGGTGGCGTCCTGCTGGGCACAACCGTGTTCGGTCTCCTGGTCGGCTACGCGCTCGCCGTGCTCGAGTGGCGCGGGCGCGGAACGGTCTTCGCCCTCGCGCTCCTGGTGCAGGTCGTGCCGTTCCAGCTGCTCATGATCCCGCTCTACGTCATGATCGCGAGAGACTACGGGCTCGGCGACACCCACCTCGGCATGATCCTTCCGTTCGCCATCAACTCGACAGCGGTAATCATCTTCCGGCAGTACTTCCTGCAGGTGCCCAAAGAGCTGTTCGACGCGGCGCGGATCGACGGTGCCGGAGAGTTCCGATTGCTGTGGCAGGTTGCGATCCCGTTGGTGCGGCCGGCGCTTCTCACCGTCATTCTGCTGACCTTTATCGGACCGTGGAACGAGTTCCTCTGGCCCTTCCTGATCACCAAAGAGGCGACCCTGCAGCCCCTCGCGGTGTCGCTCGCGAACTTCATCTCGAATGTCGCGTCATCGACCTCGAATCCCTTCGGCGCAACGCTCGCTGGCGCGGTCGTGCTCGCCGCTCCCGTCGTGGTTCTCTTCATTGTGTTCCAGCGGTACTTCGTATCGACGGACATCGGATCGGGGGTGAAGGGGTGAGCATGTCAGGAAACGGGTCCTTCCCCTATGCGCTTTCCCGCGTGGGAGTCGTCATGACGCCTGAACCGGGCAACGAGCTCGAGGCGGAGGGCGTGCTGAACCCCGGCTCTGGCCGTGGGCCTGACGGCGAGTTGTATCTCCTGCCCCGGATGGTGGAGAAGGGAAACGTCTCGCGGGTGGGCCTGGCTCGAGTGGTCATCGAGGATGGCACGCCCGTATCGGTCGAGCGGCAGGGTGTCGTGCTGTCACCCGACCGCGGCTGGGAGCGCGGGGTCGGCAATGCCGGTGTGGAGGACCCGCGAGTCACCCGGATCGACGAACTCGGCCTCCACGTCATGACCTACGTCGCGTACGGTCCGCTCGGGCCGCGCACGGCGCTCGCCACCTCGACGGACCTGCGCAACTGGACGCGACTCGGTCCGGTGCACTTCGAATACGACGATGCGCTCGACACCGACCTCAACCTGTTCCACAACAAGGACACCGTGTTCTTCCCCGAGACGATCACCGGGCCGGACGGGATTCGCAGTTTCGCGGTCCTGCATCGGCCGATGTGGGACCTGGACGAAGTGAAACCCGGCCAGGGAATCCGCGTGCCGAAGGGCATCACGGATGAACGGCAATCCATTTGGATCAGCTTTGTGCACGCGGACGACGTTGCCCGCGACATCCGGAATCTCACGCACTGGAGTGGGCATCGCCTCCTCGCCGCACCGGAGTTCGGTTTCGAAGCGCTCAAGATCGGCGGGGGTCCTGCACCGGTGAGGGTGCCCGAAGGGTGGCTGCTGCTTCACCACGGCGTGACCGGGAAGCTGGCGCGGGCGTTCGACCAGCAGCAGAACGTCAATTACGCCGCGGGTGGCATGATCCTCGACGGGGACGAACCGTGGCGGGTTCTCGCGCGGAGCACCGAGCCGCTGCTCGCTGCAGAAACCGTTGATGAGCGCTCGGGGATTGTTCCGAACGTCGTGTTCCCGACGGCCATCGAGGAGATCGACGGAACGCTGTTCGTCTTCTACGGAATGGCCGACTCAAAAATCGGCGTGGCTCGGCTGGAGAGCGTATGATGACCGCACGTCAGGGCTTTCGGCCCTGTCCGACAACGGTGTGGGAGGAAGAATGGCGCACGCGCTGGCCAGGCGACTCGCGGCGATGGTCGCGGGTGTCGCTGTTGTTCTCGGAGGCATCGGTCTCGCGGCGCCGGCAACAGCCGAGACGACACCGCTGAGCAACCTGTCGCACCTCAACTTCCTGCTCGACGATGTCGCGCCGGCCGAGACCCCCGAACACACGACCTGGCGCCTCGCGGACGAACCCCAGCTCGTGATGCCGTGGACGTATGCCGACGCACGCGACGGAGGAACCTTCGAAAGGGTCGGTGGCGGTCCGCTTGATCCGGCGACGGGCTACTGGTCACAGGGCGCATTCAACGCCGATGACGTCGCACGGGCGGCTGTCGTCTATCTGAGGCACTGGACCCAGTTCGGCGACGAGTCTTCCAGACAGTCCGCGTACGAACTGCTTCGATCGACGGCCTACCTGCAGACGGCCTCCGGCCCGAACGCCGGCAATGTCGTGCTGTGGATGCAGCCCGACGGCACCCTCAACCCGAGTGCCGAACCGGTCGAGCTGCCTGACCCGTCCGACTCCGGCGAGAGCTACTGGCTGGCTCGGTCGCTCTGGGCATTCGGTGAGGGGTACGCGGCCTTCCGCGACGTCGATCCGGAGTTCGCCGCGTTCCTCTCCGACCGGCTCACCCTCGGGGTTTCGGCCCTCGAGCGCCAGACCCTGTCCCGTTACGGCGAATACCTGACTGTCGACGGGGTCGAGCACCCTGCATGGCTCATCACGAACGGAGCGGATGCCAGCGCTGAAGCGGTTCTCGGACTGTCGGCATACCTCGGTGCGGCACCCGAGAACGATTCCGTCAGGGACGCAACGAGCAAGTTGGCAGAGGGCATCGCCGCGCTCGGCTCGGGGGACGCTCGCCACTGGCCGTATGGGGCGGTGCTGCCGTGGGCGGAATCCCGCTCGATCTGGCACGCCTGGGGTTCGCAGATGCCTGCGGCGCTCGCCGAGGCATCCGTCACCCTGCAGAACCCTGACCTTCTCGCGCCCGCCATCACCGATTCGGCGGTCTTCGATCCGATCCTGCTCACCGCTGGCGGTCCGGACAACGGCTGGTCGCCAGCGCCGGTCGACAGGACCCAGATCGCCTATGGCGTCGACTCCAGGCTGCAGTCCCTGGTTGCGGTGTCGAGCGCCGCGCAACTGCCGGGACTGCTTGACCTCGCATCGCTCGTCGGGAGCTGGTATTTCGGAACCAACGCGTCAGGCACACCGACCTACGACCCGTCGACCGGTGTCACCTATGACGGTGTCGCCGCCGACGGAACGATCAATCGCAACAGCGGTGCTGAGTCCACAATCCACGGACAGCTGTCGATGCTCGCCCTCGACGCCAACCCGGAGCTTCGGGCCCGGACACAGGCGCTGACAACCGTTGTGTCGAGGGATGGTGCGACCGTCATTGAAGCCGAAACGAGTTCGACCAGGGGCACTGTTGTCGCCCCACCGTCGACGTGGACCGGTGAATCGCAATACTCAGGCACCGGCTACCTCACGCTGGCCCGCGGTCAGTCAGCGCACTTCACCCTGCCTCGGTCGACCGTGCACCGAGTCGTCGAACCTGTCGTGTTCTCCGCGCAGAACGGTAAGGCGTCATCGCTGTGGCGCAGCGGGTTCGTTCCGCTTGGCCTGTTGAAGCACCGCGTCGGAGCTCAGGGCGTGTCGGCGGTCCCGGGCGCGTTGTTGCCGCAGAGCCTGCCGATCGCCGTTCCCCCGAAGGGAACTACCGTGTCCGTCACCGCTGTGACCGGACCGGTCCAGATCGACGCGATTCTCGTTCGACCGCTGTTCTCCCGGCTGACCTTCGCCGGCGACGCGGTGAGCACCGAACTGGTGCACTCCGCCAGCGCCGTCACCCAGCGGGTACCGGTGAATGCGGTCGGTGGTGCTGGAACGCTTCGCAGCTATGACGCACGCGGTGTTCTCGTCGCTGAACACGCGATCAGCGGTGCTGCGCAGATTTCCGTACAGCCCGGCGGGTTCGCGATCGTGACAAAGGGTTAAACCGCGTCATCGCCCATCGCACGGGTTAAACGCCGACAGGCCAGGT